>JACQDI010000910.1 GCA_016201195.1 Acidobacteriota bacterium
CCGCTTGCTGATGCGGGCTACCAGGCTGATCTCGGGATCAACCAGCTCGCCCACGTCGTAGCGCAGGGCTGTTCCCAACACGACCGCCACCTCGGCGGGGTTCAACTTATAGTCGCGTTCCAGCCATCGGGCGAGGCCGGTGGTGGCGGATTGCAGGGCGTCGGTCAGAGAGCCGCCGACGCCGATGGCCATCAGGTCCTCATCATTTTCAGCGCGGGGCATCGAGGAAGCCTGGCCCACGATCACATCGACGGTGAACTCGATATCCATAGAAGTTTCGAGTGCGCCGCCGGTGAGCTCGCCGTCGCCCTGCGCGGCGTGGCCGTCGCCCAGAAACAGAAGCGCTCCGGGTTGGAAGACGGGGAGATACAGCGTGGTTCCCTCGTTCATGCGGTTGTAATCCATATTGCCGCCGAACGGGCCGAGGTGGCCGGAGTTGAACGTCTGGCTGCCGGGCGGGGCGACACCTACGCAGCCCAGCATCGGGCGTAACGGGACCGTGTAGTTCTTCAAGCGCTCGGTGGGGTTGGCCAGCATGGCAATGCCTTTCTCCTGATCGAGCCGCCACGAGCTGTCGAACTTCTCGGGAGGCTTCAGACGCGCCATGTAGTAGGGATCGAGGGCATTGGCGGTAATGGAGTTCCCGCTGAAGGCGCGATCGCGGTTGAGCCGGACGCGGCTGAGGCGCACCACCAGGGTGTCGCCGGGCATGGCTCCTTCGACATAGAAGGGGCCGGTGAGTGGGTTGCCGCCCATCGACCGGCGGACCCGAGCCTTGTCGCTGCCGCCGGCGTCGACACTCCAGGTCTGGACCGAGTCCCCGGGGAGGATTCGCAGCACGGGCGGGGTGGCGCCCGAGAAGAATCGCTGGAACACGGTGGGCTCGAAGACGTGGCGGCGCGGGGCGTTGGGGGGGCGAGTGGGGATCCGCTGTGCTTTCCACTTTGCTTTCAATTCGTCGTTGAGCACGGCCTCGCCGGACATCTCGTTGCGGTCGAATACGCCTGTGAAACTGCTGGGGGCATTCCCGCCCGCGGGGTCGACCTGGAATTCGATGCGGCCGCCGCGCAGGGTTCCGTGGAGCTTTGCCGCCCCGTAGCGCCCGGTGAGTTGCTCGCCGCTGAGCTCGAGCGTAGCGCGGCGGTGGTTCGTAGAGCCGAACTGTTCGACGGCGAGGTCCCAGTCGCCGGCGATGGTCTGGGCGTGAAGCAAAGCAGCGCAGGTCAAAGCGAGAAGCAGATGCGTTTTGCTCATGACAATGAGATTATCAGAGCGCGTGAAGACTTACCGGATCACGGTGCTGCCCGGAGACGGGATCGGGCCCGAGGTGATCGCCGAGGGAGTGAAGGTGCTGCGGGCGGTCGAGCAGGGACTCGACGGCGCGCGTTTTGAGCTGCGCGAATTTTCGGTGGGGGCCGGGGAGTATTTGCGGAGCGGCAACCCGATGCCGCCGGCGGCGTTCGAGGCCTGCAAGCAGGACGACGCCGTCTTGCTCGGGGCGATGGGGCTGCCCGACGTCCGCTGGCCGGGCGGGACCGAGATCGCGCCGCAGCTCGACCTCCGCGAGCAGCTCGAGCTGTATTGCGGGCTGCGGCCGATCCGGCTGTACCACGCCAACGACACTCCGCTCAAGAAGTACGGCGCCGGGGAGATCGATTTCGCCATCGTCCGGGAGAACACGGAGGGGCTGTTCTGGTCGCGCAAGCGCAGCTTCTCGGCGGAGGCGGCGGAGGTGATTGATTCGTTGCGCATCTCGCGGGAGGGCTCCGAGCGCGTGATTCGGGCGGCGTTTCGCGAGGCTTCGCGGCGACGGGGACTGCTGACGCTGGTGGACAAGTCGAACGTGCTGCCGTCGATGGTGTTTTTCCGGCGCATCTTTGACGAGATCGCAGAGGAGTTTCCCGGCGTGTGCACGAGAAGAATCTACGTGGACGCGGCGAGCCTTTACCTGGTCGAGCGGCCGCAGAGCTTCGACGTGATCGTGACAGAGAACCTGTTCGGTGATATTCTCTCCGATTTGGCGGCGGCGCTGGTAGGGGGCATGGGCATGGCGCCCTCGGGCGACATCGGCGACCGCCATGCGGTGTTCCAGCCCTCCCACGGCTCGGCGCCCGACATCGCCGGGCGCGGGATTGCCAATCCCACGGCGACGATCCTGTCGGTGGCGATGATGCTGGAGTGGCTGGGGATCGCGGAAGGCGCGGCCCGGATTCGGAAGGCGGTGGAGACGGTGTTCGCCGATCCGCATCTGCGCACACCCGACTTGGGCGGCGCGCTCTCCACGACCGAGTTAGGCGACCGGATTGCGAGGGCGGCAGCAGGATGAGAGATCGGTTGCAAAGGAGAATGATCGCATGAAATCGCGAAGAAAAATGTTTGCGGCCGCGCTGGTTCTGGCCGGAGGGCAGGCGGCGCGCGCCCAGGGAGGAGATTCATGGAGCCCGAAGAAGCAATCGGCCGGAGGACCGATCCGCTCCGGGCACCTGCTGTTTCTGAGCGGCATCGGCGGGTGGTATCCGGAGCGGAAGCCTAAGGCGGGCGATGTCAAAGAGCAAACCGCCGACGCGCTGACGATCATGAAGACGTCGCTCGAGAAGGCGGGGTCGTCAATGGAGAACGTGCTGAAGGTGCAGGTGGCGCTGGTGGATCC
>JACQDI010000009.1 GCA_016201195.1 Acidobacteriota bacterium
GCCCAGAAAATCGGCTCGGGGCAGGTAGGCGGTCCGCGCCAAATCGATCCCCGCCGCCGCCGCCGAAACCTGCTCGAGCGACACTCGGACCGCCGGGTATTTGTCCAAAGCCTGGTTCACCGCCTGCTCCAGCGCCAGCGGCTGCGCTGCTGCCGGAATCCAAGTCAGACCCGCGGCCAGGGCCGTCACCCGCATCATGCTCTTCATTTGCCACCCTCGAAGCCAGAAGTACAATGCATTGACATCCCACACTGTTTACCACGCCGCGCACTCAATGCGCTGCCCTGGTCGCGTCGAGCGCTGCCCGGAAGCCGGCTGCCAGCTTCTCGGCCGGCCCCTTGCCCCAATAGTGCAGGAAGATCACCACCGGACGTGATCCGATCATGTGGTGATGGATGGCCACTACGTCGAGGCCGTTTTTGCGGAGCGCCTTCAGCACCGGGGTGACCTCCGGCTCGAGCATCGCCACATCGCCGGCTACCGCTGCGCTTTCGTCGCTGCCCACAAACGCCGCCCAGGTGTTCAGCCCCATGCGGGCGTTGATCACCGCGCCCATCTCGCGCATCTTCAGGTCGTCGCGGCCGATGGTGATCTTGTAGACCGCCCCGTTCTGCTCGCCCTCGTGGCCCACGATCTTGGCGATCTTGGCCGCATCGATCTTCCCTGGCTGGAGGCTCGCCTGGCCGGCGGCAACCGGGCGCCGGCGCGGCGCGTGGCCGATCAGGTCCACGGCGGGCTTAGCCTTCCGCGCCAGGTCCGCTGCCGGACCGTGACCCATCACGTGCATGTAGAACATCCGCGGCTCGTCGAAGAAGAAGTGGTTGTGCAGCGCCGTCACCTCCAGGCCGTTGTCCAGCAGCGCCGACATAACCGGGTTGACCTCGTCCTCCAGCAGCACCAGGTCGCCCATCATCACTTCGTGCCCGCCGTCGCCTTTGGTCATCGCCAGCCAGCCGCCGAAGCCGAATGGTGTAGGCGTGGCCACCCCGTCCACGGTTACCTTCAAATCGTTGCGGGGGATATTGATCTTCAGCACATTTGCCTTGTAGTCGCCCTGCTTGCCGAGCGCCCGCAGCACCTGCTGGTACTCGCCGGGCATATCCTGCGCTTGGGCAGGAATGGCCGGCGTGGTTGCAGAAAGCGCCGCTGCTATAACGCCAGTTATGGTGAGATGATTTTTCATTTCTTCGCTCCTATTCCTTACTGTAACGTGTATCGCGGTCCAAGGGCGCCATCCTACGCAGCAGCCCGCTGGTACACTGTCCAGCAGGAGTGAATGGGTACGCCGGCAATTGGCAGGGAACCGACGGCGCGGGTTTCGATCCCGGGGCCGGCATCGCTTTCAGCTCGAACGGGGAGGGAACGCTGACGCTGGTGAAAGAGGTCGCCGGAAAGTACGAAGCCGTCGAAACCGTGACCACGAAGACGGGGAGCGCGCACTATGGCCGTCGATCCGAAGACCCACCGCGTTTATTTGCCGACAGCAGTGTTCGGCCCCACGCCGGCTTCGACAGAGTCGCAGAAGAAGGCTAGACCGCCCGTTGTGCCGGACAGCTTCCACATCCTGGTGGTTGGAAAGTAGTGGCGCCGGGCCACGGGGATCTCACACCAAGGACACCTTTGCGAGTTTTGCGCCTTTGCACGCGCCGCTGCTTTCCTGCTACGATTAGGCCATAGGATCATGTGACCTGGGTGCCATTTGGGCCATCCGAAGAAGGGAGGAATTGTTCATGCACCATACGCCAATGAATCGCAGAGCCGTTCTCAGAGGCGCGTTACTAACAGGGTGTGTTTCCCAATACCTGCCGCGGCTTATCTGGGCCGGCTCGATGGTCAAGATCGCGGAGTTTGACGCCGACGGACGCCGCTTGGGAGTCAAGAGCGTGGAAAAGATCAAGAAAACCGAAGCCGAATGGCGGAAGCAACTGACGCCGGAGCAGTTCGAAGTGACTCGACGCAAGGGCACCGAACGCGCCTTTACCGGGAAGTATCACGCGAATCATGCGGACGGGATCTACCGCTGCGTCTGTTGCCAGACGGCCCTGTTCGATTCCAAGACGAAGTTCGAATCGGGCACCGGCTGGCCGAGTTTCTGGCAACCGATCGCCAAAGAGAACGTGGCCGTCGCAGGCGATCTCTCCCATGGAATGACTCGGGATGAGGTGGTATGCGCCAGGTGCGATGCTCATCTCGGTCACGTTTTCAACGATGGGCCGCGGCCCACGGGCCTGCGGTATTGCATGAACTCGGCATCTTTCGATTTTGTTCCCAGGGGCCAGAAACCGGCCACGGACTGACAAGGAGATCCTATGTTCCGAACGGCAAGCGCCAGGATCATTTTGGCGGGCCTCTTGGTCCTTCTGGCCGCCAGCTACGTGGGCCCGGACCGGACGGTCGCCGCTGCCGGTTCCTTACCGGATCCGGCGATCGATATCGAACGCCCTGCAACCAAGGGAAAGCAGACGGCGGTCTTTGCCGGCGGCTGTTTCTGGTGCACCGAGGCTGTCTTTGAGCAGATCAAGGGAGTTGACAAAGTGATCTCCGGATACGCCGGCGGCGATCGAAAGTCGGCTCACTACGATATCGTCAGCGCGGGGAGAACGGATCACGCCGAGTCGATCCAGATTACCTTTGATCCCGCGCAGATCTCCTACGGTCAACTGCTCAAGATCTTCTTCAGCGTGGCCCACGATCCGACGCAACTGAATCGTCAAGGTCCCGACCATGGCCGGCAATACAGGTCGGCGATATTCTATATCGGGCAAGAACAGAAACGGGTTGCGGAAGCTTATATCCAGCAGCTCGAACAGGCCCACGTATTCAGCAAGCCGATCGTGACGCAGGTGGGCGAGCTGAAGGGCTTTTACCCAGCCGAAGAGTATCACCAGGATTTCGTCAAACGGAATCCCACCCACCCCTATGTACTAGCCAACGCAATTCCAAAGCTTCAGAAGTTGAAGAAGGAGTTTGGCGGGATGCTGAAAAACGGGCATTGAGCCGGAATCTGTATCCTCAGCCTGCACCCGCGCCCCGCCTTGATGTATAACGGATACGAGAAGTACGTCGCGCCGTGGTGCAAGGAAAGCGACTTCGAGTGAGACGCCTGGCCA
>JACQDI010000921.1 GCA_016201195.1 Acidobacteriota bacterium
AGCCTCCCGAGGGAGAAGAAACGATCCAACGGGCGCTTGCCCAGGACCATTTCGGCGACCCGCTCGCCCACCCCTGGACCCATCTTGTAGCCGTGGCCGGAGCCGCCGCCTACCAACCATACATTTTGGGCGCCGGGATGGCGGTCGAGGATAAAGTGGTGGTCGGGGCTGTTTTCGTACTGGCAGACCCTGGCCTCGACCAGGGGTGCGCCTTTCATGCCTGGGAAGCGGAAGTCGAGATACTTGCGGGCGGCGCGGACGCCATCGGCCGAGGGCGTGCGGTCTCCGGAAGTGGGATCGAAGAGCGGGCCGCGGCCGTCATCGGCGATCTTGAAGCCTCGCCATTCGTTGCCGGGGATGCCGTAGAAGTGTGGGTCGCCGTCGTCGATCCAGGCGGGCAAGCGATCCTCGAGGAAACGCGGGTCGCCTGCGGGGGTTCCAAAGAAAAAGACTTCCTGGCGGGTGGAATGGATGCGGTCGCCCACGACGTCGGGGAAGAGCTTGCCAAGCCAGGGGCCGCAGGCGAAGACGTAAAAGTCGGCGGTGAGCTTGGATTGGTCGGAGAGGGTGAGGCCCTGCATCTGCCCGCGCGTGATGGGGCCGGGAGTCACCGCGAGCTGCTTGTATTCCCCGCCTTCTTTGAGGAATCCGCTGAGCACGGCCTCGCAGTTGCGGCGCGCGGTGAGGAAGCCGGCGTCTTTTTCGTAGAGAATCCAGCTAATACCATCGAAGTTGATCTGGGGCCAGCGCTTCCTTGCCTCGCGCGGGGTCAGCTCCTCGATGGTCAGTCCCGCGTTTCGCATGATGGGGACGGCCGCTTTTTCGTACCGGTCGTCCTTGCCGGGCATGCGGAGGCAACCGATCTGGCGGTAGTGCGGGCGATTCCAGCGCTTTTCGTGCTCGCGCCACAGGGCGAGGGAGCGCACGACCATTTGCACGTAAACGCGATCGGGCCCGTAGGTGGCGCGAATGATGCGGGTCTCGCCGCCGGAGCTGGCGCGGGAGTTGCCGGGGCCCCAGGCGTCGAGAAGCGTGACTTGCACGCCCTGGCGGAGCAGGTGGAGCGCTGTCCAGCCGCCGAAGGCGCCGGCGCCGATGACGGCGACGCGGGGTTTCCTGACGGGAACCGCAGTTATGACGGCGGCGCCGGCTTGGAGCACGGACCTGCGCGAGGGCATCATATCACTCCAGGCCTTACTTCTCGAGCGACGCGCACAGAATCTCCTCGTCGTTGCGGGCGAAGATGTGGCGGTTTGCGTAGGCGGGGTGGGACCAGTTGACCGTGGTCTTTTCGCGCCGGTTACCGGGATTCGCCGTGGGCTGGATGAGGTGGGTGCGGCTGATCTCCTGGTAGCCCTCGGGCGAGAGGCGGGCGATGATCAGGTCGCCGTGGTCGTTGTTGATGAAGAAGCGGTCGCCGTTGCGCACCAGGAAACCCGAGGCCCACCGCGCCCGCTCGCCGGTGGCATCCAGGGATTCCCAGACGCGCTCGCCGGTCTTGGCGTTGAGGCAGCGCAACTGGCCGTAGCTGCATATTCCATAGATGTAGTCGCCCACGATCGCCGGCGTAGTGACCAGGGCGTGCAGGCCGTCGGTCTTGATTTCGCTGTTGCTCGAGCCTTTCCACAGCATGCGGGCGGCAGGCTTGCTCTCGTCGAGCTCGAGCATCATCGAGCCGTTGTAGAAGGACGACACCATCAAGCGCGCGCCGCTCGAGACCGGGGTGGCCACGGTGAGGCCCATGTGCACCTTGAAGGGCTGCTGCCAGAGCACCTCGCCCGTCGCCGGCTGGAGCGACGCAACAGCCAGAGGGTGCCAGATGATGAGCTGCCGGACGCCCCCCGACTCCACGATCAAGGGCTGAGCATAGCCCGGCTCGGAGTCGGAAGGGAGAGCGCGCCAGAGTTCCTTGCCGGTCTTTTTGTCGAAGGCGACGACCCTGGTGTCAGGCTCTCCGCCGACGAGCGCAATGAGCCGGTCGCCATCGACCAGCGGGGCGCTGTTCATGCCCCAGGTCGGCACGTGGTAGTTGTAATCCTTGATGTAATCCTTTTTCCAGATCACCTCGCCGGTTTTGGCGTTGAGGCAATGCAGGGCGCCCATGGCGCCGGCGGTGTAGACGCGGTCGCCGTCGACCGTGGGGGTGGCGCGCGGGCCGATGGCGTAGGTTCCCATCAGGCTGGTGTAGTTGGCTTCCCACTCACGGGTCCAGAGAATCCTGCCGGTTCTTTCGTCGAGGGCCAGGGCGCGCTCGATGCCTTTGCGGCCGTCGGTGGAGGAGAAGTCGGTGACGAACACGCGGCCGCCGGCCACCGCCGGCCCGCTGAAACCGTTCCTGATGCGGGTGCGCCACTCGACGCGCAGTCCTTTCTCGGTGAACTTGTCGACAATGCCGGTTTCGGTCCACACGCCGCGGCGTCCCTTACCGCGCCACTCCGGCCAGTCCTCGGCGTGGGCGCAGGCCAGGAGCGCTACAACGAATAGTGCCGATCGAGTGAACATTGGGTCGATTGTATAATATTCCCTGATATGTTTCCGGCGAATCCTCGTTTGTTGCTCTTGGCCCTCACTTGCTCTTTGGTGCTTCAAGCCCAGCGCCCAGCGATCGACGCCTCGCGAGCGGTCGACCTGACTTACAACCTCGAGGAAAGCGGCGTGTTCTGGCCCACCGCCAAGCCGTTCGAGTGGAAGAAGGACGTCTGGGGCGTTTCGCCGGGTGGATACTGGTACAGTTCGGCCAGCTTTGCGGCGAGCGAGCACGGGGGCACCCACCTCGACAGCCCCATTCACTTCGCCGAAGGGCAACTCACCACCGACCAGATTCCGCTGTCGCGGTTGATCGCCCCCGCCCTTGTGATCGACATTGCGGCGGCGTGCGCGAAGAACCGCGACTACCAGTTGACGCCGGGCGACATCGCCGCCTGGGAGAAAGCGCACGGAACAATCCCGGCCGGCTCGATTGCGCTGGTGCGGACCGGCTGGGGAAAACGGTGGCCCGACAAGAAGCAATATATGGGCGACGACAAGCCGGGAG
>JACQDI010000922.1 GCA_016201195.1 Acidobacteriota bacterium
AAACTGGTCAGCCGGCCCACGCCGCCCAACTTCGGCGGGGCCTCGGGGAAGGTTCCCAACTGTTCGCCAGGGATGTTCCAGCCCGCCTTCTCGCCAAAGCCGAACAGCCGGGCATATTGGCGCACGCGCTGGAACCCCAACGCCTCCCCCAGCCGCGCGAAGAACACGTTGTTGGAGATGGCCAAGGCATCTGTGAGACTCATGTACCAGTGTTTGCCCAGGCGCAGCTTGGTATGCAGGCTGATGATCCCCTCGTTCAGGGCGGCCAGGGCCACGGGAACCTTGATCGTCGAGCACGGGGTGAAGCCGCCGGCCAGAGCCAGCTTCTGGTTGACCATGGTCAGAATGCGCCCGGTGTTGGGATCAACCACCACCACGCTGCCGTTGAGCGGCCCCAGAGCGTCCACCGCCGCCTGACGGACCGTCAGGTCCTCGCCGTCGATCAGGTCGCCAGCCGTCGAGTCAGCAAGGGACGACTCGGTCCAGGACTGCGCGTACCGCTTGGTCGCCCGGCGCTTGCGGGCGCCGGAGGTCTTTGGCTTCGCCGCACCGGCCGCTGCTCCCGTCGAGGCTGCGGACTTCTTCTTGGTGGTGGACTGCTTGGTAGTGACAGCCGCCGGAGCGGCCAGAAGGAACGCGAGAAATAAAGACAGTATCCGGCTCGGCAGCACGTAGCTCCTCTTACACCTCTAGAATCGTACCTCTGAACCTACACCAAAGGACAAGAAGGCATGTCCTACCGTATTTTCAAGGGATTGCGGGTGAAAGTCAAGGGCGAATCGTCTGTTTCAACCCCTCCAGCTCGCCGCGGGCCTGGGCCACCTTCTCGGTGAGACCCGCGCCCGCCGAGGCCAAGGCCAACTCGACGGTGGCGGCGTCGAGGTAGTGCTCCCAGGCTTCCAGGGGCCGGCCTGCCTGTTGGCCTAACCTTGCCAGGGCCACGTAGAGTTGCGCCCGCTCGAAATTCGCCAGCGGCCCCTGCGGCGTAATCCCGAAGCGGGAGAGAAAGGCGGCCCACTTGTCCAACTGGGCGAGCATTTCGGCCTCGCCGGCTTGCTCGGCAGGGCCGAGCCGTTGGATCAACACGAAGGCCGTCTCCGGGTCGTCGCTCGACCACTGCCCCAGGTCCCGCGTATTGAGGAAACCGGCGGGATAGGTCTTCCTGGGAGTCAGGTACTGGGCCTCTATCCACTCCGGATCGCGGCTGCGGGGCAGGTGAAGAATGCTGACGCGGTCCCCCTGCCGGAGAGAAACGATCGGCTTGCCGCGTCCTTCGGGCAAGGCCAGGATCTGGGCCTGGGGCGAAACGATCTCGGCCACGGCCAGCGCTGGGCGCCGGACCACGGTGCGCCGCGCGTGGAGGCCGATCAGCGTGGCTATCAGCAGTACGGTAGCGGCGGCCCCGGCCAGGATCCATCTTTGAGCCGGACGCAGGCCGGGTGTAGGCGGCGCCTTGCGCGGTGCTGCCGGGCGCGGCGCCTCGACAGCGGCCGGCGGTGGAGGAGCTGTTTCGGGACGAGCCGCGCTTAGACCGGACGCAGCCGCCGCATCCACAGCGGACGGCGGCGGAGAAGGCGCTTCGGGGCGAGCCGCCCGCAGGCCAGACGGTGCCGCAGCCTGCGCCTCGACGGCGGTTGGCGGCGGGGTTTCTGCGGGGGGAGCCGCGCGCAGGCCAGGGGCAGCCAGCGCGTCCTGGCGTACTGCCGGGGCCGGCACTTCGACAGCGGCTGGCGGCGAGGTTCCTGCAGGGGGAGCCGCGCGCAGGCCGGGGGCAGCCAGCGCGTCCTGGCGTGCAGCCGGGGCCGGCGCTTCGACAGCGGCCGGCGCCTTTTGCGGCGCTGCCGGGCCCGGCATTTCGAAAGCGGTCGGCGGCGGGGGAGTTGCTTCGGGACGAACCAGGCGCAGGCCGGGCGCGCCCGGCGCCCTGCGCGGCGTTGCCGGGCGCGACGTTGTGGTAACAACAACCAGCGGTCGAGAAGGTGTGTCGAGTCGAACCGCACGCAGGGCGGCGGCGAACTCCTCGCCGGTCTGGTAACGCCGCCGGGGATCCTTTTCCAATCCCCTGGAAATAACCTGCTCGAGCGATGCCGGAAGGCGTGGGTCGGCGGCTCGCAGCGGCACGGGCGCCTCACTCACAATCCGCCCGACATGCCGGCCCCGAAACGGATGTGCGTAGGCCAGGAACTCGTAGAACACGATGGCCGCCGAGAACAGGTCCGAGCGGGCATCGCAGCCCTTGCCCGAGATCTGTTCCGGCGCCATGTAGTCGGGCGTTCCCAGGGCCGAGCCGGCCAGGGTCAGCCGGGAGAAGGGGATCCGGGCGATGCCGAAGTCGAGGATCTTCGCGCAATCGCCCTGGTGGAGGAAGATGTTGCCCGGCTTCACGTCGCGGTGCACAATGCCGTGACGGTGGGCGTGGGCCAGGCCCTCGGCCACCTGGGTGGCGAGATCGATCTTGGCATCCACGGAGAGGTCCCGCTTCTCGGCGATGATCCGGCGCAGGTCGGCGCCCTCCAGCAGCTCCATCACGATATAGGCTTCGTTCTCCTGCTCGCCCAGGTCGTAGATGGTCACGATGTGCGGGTGGCGGAGCTGGGCGCAGGCGCGCGCTTCGCGGTAAAAGCGCTGCCTGATTTCGGAGTTGAGATCGGCGCCGCTGTAGACGACCTTGATGGCTACGTCCCGCTCGAGGATGGTGTCGCGCGCGCGGTAAACAGCGCCCATGGCGCCGGCGCCAAGCTGCTCCAGGATCTGGTACTTGCCCAGCGTTTTCATGCTGTGTATCTCAGGAGAATGCAGGAGACGTTGTCGGGAGCGCTGCGGTCCCGCGCAGCCTCGATGAGCAGGGCAGCGGGTTGCTCGAGGTCCGAAGCGCTGCTGGCCGCGTCTGAGAGGATCGAGTGGATCGTTTCTTCCGCCACCTGGCCGTGCAGCCCGTCGCTCGACAGCAGCAGCAGGTCGCCGTCGGCCAGAGTGTAGTCGAGGATTTGGATCTCGATCTCTTCCCGCGCTCCGGCCGCCTGGGTCAGCACGTTGCGCATGGGGTGCTGGGCCACCTCGCTGGGGTCGAGCGTCCCCTGGCGAACCATCGCTCCGACCCAGGTATCGTCGTGCGTCAGCGGCTGGAGCAGGCCCCGGCGGAACAAGTAGACGCGGCTATCCCCGACGCTGGCGACGGTCGCCGTGTCGCCGGTGATCAGCACGGCGGCCACGGTGGTGCCCATGCCGGCGTATTCGGCCGACCCTTCGGACCGCTCCCAGACCTTCCGATTGGCGAGGCGCACGGCGGTGAGCAGGCGGTTCTGATCCGCAGTCAGGTTGGGATTGTAGCCGAAGGGCCAGGTGACGTCGGAGCGCCCGTGCGAAGACTTCACGTACTGGCGTACGATGGCCAGCGCCAGCTCCGCGGCCACCTCGCCGTAGCTGTGGCCCCCCATGCCGTCGGCAACGGCGAACAGCCCCAGCCGCACATCGAGCAGGATGCGGTCCTCGTTAGACCCCCGCACGCACCCGATGTCCGACAAGCCGTAGGCTGCTATCACGACCGCCACCCTCGATCCAAAACAATTCTACCCCGATTTGTGCACGGGTGAAATCAGCAAACTACCGCAGGTCCACGGAAAAAAACGCGTGGTCCCGCACTGCCGGGTTCGCCTCGGACCGGACGACTTTGCAGGAAATTGGCACCGGCGAATTGTGTCCGGAATCGGCATTATATACACTAATAAACGATCCGTATGAAAAACTCCAAGCCTGCCACCGGTCCGGTGACCCTGTTAATTGGAACCCGCCAGGGTGCGTTTCTCCTCCGGGGGGACAAGGCGCGCCGGAGATGGAAGCTTTCCGGCCCCATCCTGCTCGGCAACAACGTGCACCACCTGGTACAAGATCCCCGGGAGCGCCGGAGCCTCATCATGGCCGCCAAAACCGGCC
>JACQDI010000923.1 GCA_016201195.1 Acidobacteriota bacterium
CAAGTTCTCAACGGGTCCGACAGCCGCCCGGGGCGCGCCGGGCCGGATGCGGTCCTGCAACTGAAGTCGATGGGGGTCGAGTACCTGGTCATGACTGGTCCCCGATCGCAGGAGTATTATCGCGATTTCCGCGATCTCCAGAAATTTGAGGGCCTGATGGAAACCGTCTACCTTGAAGGGGACGACCGGATCTACCGGCTTCCGTTCTCTTCGCTGGCGCACCTGGTGAGGCCGGGCGAGCTGCCCGAAAGCCCGCCGGTCGGGCCTGGGATGGCGCGGCTGCTCGAACCTTACGTGGCGGCCATCGAGGATGCCGCGCGGCCCAAGCTGCGCGCCGAGTGGCGGGGCGCCGATCAGGTGCACATCGAAGGCCCGATTCCCGAGGGCATGTCGGTTTCGGTGCAGGTGAGCCACGACTGGGGATGGACGGCCACGCAGGACGGCGCGCCGATCTCCATCGATCGGGATAAGATGGGCTTCCTGCTGCTGCGGGCGCGGCCGGCGGCGCTGGCGCGGATTGATCTCGCCTATCGCGGCACGACGGACCAGCGCGTGATGGCCGGTATCAGCGGCCTCGCGTGGATGGCGGCAATAGCGGGTCTTTGGTTTCGGCGCAAGCCGAGCGGAGGTGTTGCTTGATTCGCAGACTGTTGCTTTGCGTTTTGATTCTGATTTCCTCCTTGGCGGCCAAGCGGCCGATCGAGCCGGAGGACCAGTACAAGATTCAGGAGGTCACCGAGGCGGAGATTTCGCCGGACGGCAACTGGGTCGCCTACGTGGTGCAGAAGCATGACCGGCCGCGCGGGACCTACAATCAGGTCTGGCTGATGTCCACCCGGGACGGTCGCACGCGGGCCATCAGCGAGGCCGATGCGAGCGAGTCCTCCATCCGCTGGACCCGCGACAGCTCCGCCTTTGCGTTTCTCTCCAACAAGGACAAGCGGGCCGGCATCTGGATGGCGCGGATCGACGGGAGCCGCCAGTTCCTGGTGGAGGCGGAGAACACCAACCACGTGCTGCCCTCGACCGGGAAGCGCATGGCCTGGTCTCCCGACGGCAGGCGTCTGGCTTACGTGGCGGCGGATCCCAAGGATCCCAACGAATCGACCGATCCGGTCCATATCACTCGTTACCTCTACAAGTTCATCTCCGGGTGGGATGACAACCGCCGGATCCACCTCCACGTCTTCGACCTGGCCGCAAAGAAGTCGCAGAAGCTGACCGACGGTCCCTACTACGAGCACACCATCGACTGGTCCCCGGACGGCAAGGAGATCCTGTTCGAGTCGAACCGCGGGCCGCTTGACGAGTTGGAGTTCAACTACGACATCTTTGCGGTGGACGTCGCCAGCGGCAAGGAGCGCCGCCTGACCAACTCGAAGAGCCAGGAATACTTCACCACCTGGTCGCCGGACGGCAGGCGGGTGGCATACCTCGGAACCAAGAAGGACATCACCTGCTCGGAGACCACCATGGAGGACACCCACGTGTGGACCGTCTCCGCGGCTGGAGGCAAGGGCGAGGAGCGGCCGGGGACGCTCGCGCTCGATCGCCGCTGCCAGCGCCCGAGCTGGTCGGCGGACAGCAAGCGCATTTACTTCCTGGCCCAGGATCACGGCAACGTGCATCTTTACAGCGTGAGCGCGGAAGGCGCCGGAACGGTGCAGCAGCTCACCGAGCGTAAGGGCACGATCGTGGCGTATTCGGTGTCCAATGGCGGGCAAATCGTGTACGCCTACCGCTCGCCCGAGTCGCCCGGAGAGCTGTTCGTGGCGGGCAAGCAGGTCACGCGGCTCAACCAGGCGTTCCTCGACGAGGTCGAGCTGAGCCTGCCCGAAGAGGTGAACTACCGCAGCGTGGACGGGACGCCGGTCCAGGCGTGGATCACCCCGGCCCTGCGCCGGCAGCCGGGCCGCAAGTACCCACTGGTGCTGACGATCCACGGCGGGCCGCACGGCCAGCAAGGACCGGCCTTTACCTTCAAGTCGCAGGCGTACGCGGCCAAGGGGTACTTGACGATGATGATCAACTATCGCGGCAGTTCCGGGTACGGAGAGAAATTCTCGGAGGGCACCTTCCAAAACAACGATGGAACCGAGTGGGACGACGTCAACGCCGGGGTCGATTACGCCATCGCCAGCAAGCCCTACGTGGATCCCGACAAGCTGGGGATCGAGGGGACCAGCTACGGCGGGCAGCTCACCAACTGGGGGATCACGCGGACCAACCGCTTCAAGGCGGCCATCACCACGGCGGGCATCAGCAACTTCGTCAGCTACAACTTCAACTCCTACTATCACGACTACTACCGCGTGGAGTATGGCAGCTATCCGTGGGAAGGCGACAACTACAAGATCCTGTGGGAGCACTCGCCGCTCGCCTACGTGACCCGGGTCAAGACGCCGGTGCTGTTCATCCACGGCGCTCTCGACAACGACGTGCCGGTGAACGATTCGGAACAGTACTACATCGCGCTGAAGGAGAACCACGTGGAGACCGAGATGCTGCTGTATCCGCGCGAAGGCCACGGGCTGCGGGAGCCGGGGCACATCGTGGATTCGATCAAGCGCAGCCTGGCCTGGTATGG
>JACQDI010000924.1 GCA_016201195.1 Acidobacteriota bacterium
GCCCGCCGCCAGCCCGATCCCGGCAAGCTCTACGGTTTTTCCATTGAGTCGGCTGTCCCTTTTCCCTGGATGCTCTGAAATCTTGTTCCAACCGGCCTGATCCGTCCCGCCCAGTACCCTGGTACTCGCTAAAATGAGCCACCCGGTCTATTGTTCGCGTCCACATTTCGCCTTAGATTAGAGACGGAAACCGGTAATACAGGAGACGCAACAGTGATGTCAGACCGAGGAATCTACCGGCTGGCGACCGCGGTTCTGGTGCAGGCCATCCAGGACGTCGCCAGCAATTCGATCGGCAGGTGCACCGGCGCTTTGCGGTGGATCATCAGCGACCAGGATTCCTGCTACAGCTTCACCTTCATCTGCCGGGTACTGAACCGGGATCCGGACCAGGTCCGCCGCCTCTGCCTGAACAAAGCTTGGGCGGGCCGCATGGCAGGGCTGCCCTTTCGCAACGCGCTGCGGACCGAGATAAACTGATGAGCTTCTGCTGGACAGGCGATCCCGCGGGCAGGGGCCTTCTGGGCTATGATAGGGGCATGGCTGCCGAAGTATTTGAAGTCCGCTGCCCCTGCTGTGAGGCAACGCTCAACGTCGACGCCGAGACGCGCGCCGTCATCTTCCACAAAGCCGCCGAAAAGCCGCCCGCGATCGAAGACCTCAGCGCGGCCGTGCAGAAGCTGAAAGGCGAGGAGAGCCGGCGCGACCAGGTGTTCCGCAAGCAGGTGGAGGCCGAGAAGAGCCACGGCAAGGTCCTCGAGAAGAAATTCGAAGAGTTGCTCAAGCAGGCCAAGTCGGAGCCGCCCTCCAAGCCCGGCGTCCGGGATATTGACTTAGATTGAGATTCACAGCAGGTGGTAGTAGCCGTCGTGGTGAAGCACCTCGACCGGCGTGCGGAACAACGCACTGAGCGCATCCGCCGCCAGCACCTGCTCCTTCGGCCCGTCGCGAAACACGCGGCCGTCCTTCAACAGAATGACCCGTCCAATCTCGGGGATGATATCCGGCAGGTGATGGGTTACCAGCAGGATCGTCACCCCGGACCGGGCCAGCTTGCGCAACACCTCGCGCAGCTCGTGCATGGCGTGCAGGTCGAGGCTGGCGCACGGCTCATCGAGCACCAGGGCCTGGGGGTCGTGGGCCAGGGCGCGCCCGATGAGGACGCGACGGGCCTCACCGGAGGACATCTCGCTGACATAGCGTCCGGCCAGGTGCGGGATCTCGAGCAGCTCCAGCACCTCGTCCGCTCTTCGGTCCATGGCCGGGGTCAGCACGTGGTGCGGCCACACCCCCACACTGCTGAAAAAACCTGATAGGATCACTTCGCGCCCGGTGAAATCCCGCGTGCAGCTCTGCATCAGGTCGTTCGAGACAATGCCCAGCAACGCCCGCAGCTCGAAGACGTTCCAGTCGTCGCGCCCCAGGATGCGCACCGGCGCTCCGTTCAAGCCATAGCGCGGATAGCACTCACGGGTGATGGTCTTGATGAGGGTCGACTTGCCGCAACCGTTAGGGCCGAGAATGACCGTGTGCTCGCCCCGGGCGATCGAAAGCGAAACGGCGTCGAGCACGGGGCGTTCTCCCCGGAACACGGTGGCCTCGCGAAACTCGAGCAGGGGGATCGGCGTTTCCACCTTACCAGTGTAAGCGAAGCCGTTTGACACCGGGGGGCTTTGGTAGAGTCCCGAGCCAGGACTTTGATTACGGTGGGAGAGCGCGCCTAACGGTCGAGCATCAGTCTTACGGGGTCGTCGGGCTCTAACAACTGGATCCCGGTCAGGAATTTCGACCCGCTCTTCTCGCAATACAGGACGACGCCGACGTGCTCGCGGTTCTCCCCCGAGATTTGGACAACGAGGGGAGCCTGGACTGGCTCCGGCGTCTCGACCCGCATTCCATCAACCGAAACATCCTTCACGTCCGCCGCCGTCGCTCCTGGCGAAGGCATCTTCCAACGAATGGTGACCTTCTCGCACGAGGCATGCCGCTTGTGCAGGCGGCGCTGTCCTGTTACCGGGTCACACGGCCAGAGAAGATCCAGCAGTTTTCGGTGCCACGAAACGAAGGACACGCCGGACATGTCTCCATTGTGCGCCTGTTAGCCGCAAGGAACAATAGGAAGAAGGTTGTAATCGGAGCGGTATCAAAGTAAGAAGACTTACGGTAATCAACCTATCCGCGGTCGGCGCCGCCCGGTTTCCGCCCGACGGTGAAGTCCCGGCTGGCCTCAATCACCGTGGGATAGAAAGGCATCATAGCATCGAGCCGGGTTATTCGAAACAAGGCCCGGACCTTATCGCCGGCCCCCGCCATGTGCAGCTCCCCGCCGGCGTGCTGCAACTTCGAGAAGCAGTTGGCGATCACTCCCAGCCCGCTACTGTCAATGTAATACACTCGGGAGAGATCGAAGATCACCTTCTTTTCGTTCTTTCGCACCAGGTCTGCGACCAGGGTTTCAATACCCAGGCTGTCCGGCCCCAGCACGATCTTTCCGGCAAACGCCAATACCGTGATGTCGGGCTCGATGCGGTCGGTCTGGATTTGCAGTATTTCAGACATCGGCGGCGGTTCTCACACGGCGAGGGCTCGCAGAGCCTCTCTCGCGCGTTTCATCGGGGCCGGTTCCGGATCGTTCGAGCCTTTCACGTAGTACACCGTGGCGGCGAGCAGGTGGGGCTGCCACTCGGGGCTCACCAGAGGGACGTCTTCGATCAAGGCCGCCAGATACTTATAGTAGTGTACCTCGTTAACCTTGGCGGAAGTGAGGCGCAAGGCGGCGGCAAGAAACGCTTGCCGGGCCGGAAGATCCTTGGCCAGGCGGAAGACGCGGGCGGCGGAGGCGTCGGGGTTCGATGGAATCCCGGCGAAGGTTTCAGTGAGGGTGCGATCGAGCGGGGCGGCGTCCCCGCCGGGCTCCATATCGGTGATCGAAAACGGCCGGAGGCTGTCCTGGCGTGTTCCAGCCCACGTCCGGAACTGGCCCATCCAACCGACGGCCTGGAGCAGAAGGAGAAACCGGTCTTGCGGGTCGGGGGCGGCAAGGTAGGCATAATGCAAGGCGTTGGCCGAGGTGACCGCGTGGATGCCGACCAGGGCGGCGCC
The DNA here is from genome assembly GCA_016201195.1 of Acidobacteriota bacterium. Taxonomy (GTDB): domain Bacteria; phylum Acidobacteriota; class Terriglobia; order Bryobacterales; family JACQDG01; genus JACQDI01. The sequence goes on from JACQDI010000924.1 coordinate 3,103, forward strand.
GCCGCGGGCGCGCATTCGGAGCTCAGCCGCCGCCAGGTGGACGGCGTCCCAGACCGTACCGGCGCTCGTCTTGCCCTTGACGAAGCGGCCGGCGACCTCGGCGCAGGCTTCGTCGGGGATCGATTCGCGGATGGTCGCCAGGATGCTGCGCGTGGCGGCCGGGTCCCCATGGTCTATAACCCATGCGTCGCTCAACCGCGGAAACGTGTCTTTCAGGCGCTTGAGGTTGCCGTCATAGCACTGATCGTTGTACGCGTAGCCATTGACCTGCTGCTCTTTGCCGAAGGCGAGCAGGCCAAGAGCGAGGGAGCGGAGGACGGGCTCGGCATGCTGCCAGCCGATGGCCTGAAGCGTCCGGCAGGCATTGGCGACGAAGATCGCTTTGTGGCCGATGTTGCGGTAGTCGCCGGCTCCGTAACGCCACAGCATGGCGAAGACTTCGCCGGCGCTGCGGTGGCGGGCGAGGGAAACTACAGCGCGCTCAGCCCGCTCGAAGTCCCAGGCCGCCATGGCCGCCGAGAACTCCGCGGCAGCCCGCTCGGGGGAGGGGAGGATCCCGCGCATTTCCCGCATGGTGTAGTCGCCGGACTGCTGCTTCGCGTCGCGCTCCTGGGACACCTTGAAGTCGTCCAGCGCATAGAAAAGGGGCAGCAGGCGAGAGTCGGCGGGGGCTTCGAGGCTCATCAGGTGGGCCGAATGAATGACGAATACACAATGGAGAGCAAACCCGGGCGGCTGGGGGTTGATGTTGCGAGTTCCAGCCAGAAAGAGCGCGGCGAGGAGCTGGCGGTAGGAAGCCCCGCGCCGGAGCTGGTCGACCGCCATCTCGGCGCACTTCTCGCGGGGCGTGCGCTCGATGAGCGAGACCAGCGGCTCGATCTCGGGCCGAAACTTGACGACGTCGGGGGTGACCTCGGCGTCGGCACGGCTGAGCAGAAGGGGAGCGGCCAGCGCTCCGGTCAGACCGTGGATCACATCGCGGCGGGAAATCGTCATCATTGCCCTCCGTTCGAAACGTGTCTGGAGCAATCATAGCATGACATTCTGGGACGCAAGGTTCGAGCGAGGCGGAAGGCATGGGGTACAATCAGGGCTTGTATGGCCGAAGAGATTCCACCCGGATCCCTGCTTCCGGATCCGCCGCCAGCCCCATTGGAGGCGGCTGCCACCCCTCTGGAGTTTCCTGAACCGATCGTAGTCGCCGAACCCGCCGAGCCGTTAGGTCCCACCGAGCCCGGCGAGCGCATCAGTCTGATCGACGTTCTGCGCGGCCTGGCGCTGTTCGGCATCATTATGGCCAACATGCGAGGCTTCGCCGGTCCGCTCACGTCCTACTTCCAGCCCAGCCTCATCTGGAAGACCCGGGTCGACTTCTGGGTGCAGACCCTGATCGACACCTTGGTCCAGGGGAAGTTCATCACAATCTTTGCCTTCCTGTTCGGCGTCGGATTCGCGGTGCAGTTGACTCGCGCCGAGAAGCGGCATTCGGGATTCGCCCGCTTCTACAGCCGCCGCCTGCTGGCGCTCCTATTGCTCGGCGCGCTCCATCAGCTCCTGTTCTGGTGGGGTGACATTCTGCTGAGTTACGCCCTCGGTGGCTTCCTTCTGATCCCGTTCCGGAAACGGCAGAACAAGACCGTCCTCATTTGGGCGCTTTCACTGATGCTGCTACCGGTCGCCGGCGGCACCGGGTTCGCCCTGTATAAACGTCTCCGACCCGATCCCCCGCAGAAAGTGGAGGAGAACAAGAAGAAGGCCGCGGAGGACCGCCAGAAGAGCCAAGCCGACATGTGGAAGACCGTCAAGGTCTACCAAAGCGGCAACTACGTGGGCATCTTTAAGGAGCGGCTGGGCGAACTGAAGCGCATGATCAGGTCGCAGCCGATAGTCGTCGTCTTCACGCTGCCGATCTTCCTGCTCGGCCTCTGGGTCTGGCGCCAGGGGATCTTCCAGGACCCGGAAGCCCACCGATCCCTCCTCCAGAAAGGACTCATCATCGGCGCCCTGGCCGGCATCCCCGCCAACATCGCCTTCGCTTGGGGCTCGCAGGTGGTCTCCAGCCAACCGCAGACCGGTCCCCCGACCCCATTTATGCTTTTCGGCTTCCTGCTTGCCACCTTCGGCCGTCCTGCGCTTAGTATGAGTTATGCCTGCGCCGTCGGCCTGCTTTTCCTAAACGAGGCCTGGCGCCGCCTGCTGATGCCTTTCGCTGCCATCGGCCGCACGGCTCTTTCCAACTATCTCTTCCAGACCGTCGTCTGTACCACGATCTTCTATGGGTATGGCGGCGCGCTGTTCGCAAAGGTCAGCCTCGCGTGGCTCCTCGTCCCGACGGTCGTCATCTACGCGCTCGAAACGCCGCTCAGCAACTGGTGGCTCAGCCGCTACCGCTTCGGCCCGGCCGAGTGGATCTGGCGTTCGATGACGTACGGCAAGGTCCAGCCGATGAAGCGTGGCGCCCTGTGAACGAATCCAATCGCGGCTCCTTTCACCCCTCCGGCAAAGCGTATCGCTTCGCCGTGCTGGGTTTCGCCAGCCTGATGACGTTCGGAAGCTACTTCGCCTACGACAGCGTGGGCGCCATCGAGAACACCCTCATCGAGGTTTTCCGCGCGGATCGCGCCGCGATCGGAGCCATGTACTCCATGTACAGCATCGCCGCTTTCTTTGCGGTGCTGTTCGGCGGCGTCCTGACAGACCGCATCGGGACCCGGCGGGCCAGCCTGCTTTTCTCGGGCCTGGTGGTGATCGGCGCGGCGATCGTGGCAGGCGCCCCGAGCCTGCCGGTACTCTATGCCGGGCGCATCCTGTTCGGCATTGGTTCGGAATCCATGGTCGTCGCCCAGAGTGCGATCCTCGCCCGCTGGTTCACCGGAAAGGAGCTGGCGCTTTCTTTCGGCATCACCCTCACCGTCAGCCGCCTGGGCACGCTGTTCACCTTCAACACCGAGGCGCTGCTGGCCGAGCGGATGGGCTTCCGGGGCGCGTTATGGGTCGCCGCCGCGCTGTGCGCGATGAGCCTGGCATCCAACTGGGTCTACGCACTGCTCGACCGCCGGGCCGAGCCGGTCCTCCATTTGCGGCAGGCCGGGGCGGGCGACAAGATCTCCTGGTCCGATGTCCGCGGGCTCTCCACACCCTACTGGTACGCCGTAATGCTCTGCGTCACGTTTTACTCGGCGATCTTCCCGTTTACGGCGCTTTCCACCGATTTCTTTCACGAGAAATGGGGCCTGCCGCAGGCCGCCGCGGAGGGCAAGGGTCTTGTGGAGGGCGCGTTCTACAACGTGACCCACATGTTCTCGACCGCACAGGGTACTAGTTCGATCATCATCACCGCTTCGATGTTCCTGGCGCCCTTCGCCGGCGATCTGGTGGACCGCATCGGCCGCCGGGCGAGCCTCATGATCCTCGGCTCGCTCCTGATGATCCCCGCCCACCTGGCGATGGGGCTCACAGACCTCCGTCCCGCGATCCCGATGATCGTCCTCGGCGCGGCTTTTGTCCTGGTGCCGGCCGCCATGTGGCCTTCCATTCCTTTGATCGTGGAGGAGAAACGCGTCGGCACCGCTTACGGCGTGATGACCGCCATCCAGAACATCGGCCTGCTGGCGTTTCCCTACTTCAACGGCAAGCTTCGCGACGCCACGCACGGCTATGCGGCCAGCCAGGTGATGTTCGGCGGACTGGGGTTCGCCGGCCTCCTTTTCGCGCTGTTACTGCTGCGCGCCGACCGGCGCTCGGGGGCCCGCCTGGAGCGGGCGAGGTAAAATCCAGTTGTGACGATTGCAGCTCTGGGACACGTCGTTTTGAAGGTCAGGAGTCTGGAACGATCCGTTCCGTTTTATCGGGACGTATTGGGCTTCCGCGAGGTGGCCCGTTACGGGAGCAAAATGGTTTCTTCTCGCTCGGAGAGAACCACCATGACCTGGCTCTGCTCGAGGTGGGCGAAACGGCCGCCGCTCCAGGCGCCCGGTGGGTTGGCTTGGCCCATGTAGCATTCAAGGTTGGGGAGACCCTGGACGACCTTCGGAAATTCAAACAGCACCTGGAGCGGCACAAGGTCGCAGTCCTGGGAATGTCCGACCAATCGCTGTACCTGACCAACCCGGACGGCATCGAGCTTGAAGTATACGTCGATGCCGACCCGAGCATCTGGAAAGAAAACCCGGCGTCGGTGGCCACCATTGAGCCGCTGCGATTGTGATTTGCGGACTTTCGGCGGGCCTTGGTCTGTGGCGGCGTGAGAGTGCCGGGACAAAGTGACAAAAACGACGGGTCCCGGTTAGAATCAGATTGGAGGCCGTGGCAAGCTCCGGTATGACTGTCGCCCTGCAACTCACACCCGAGGAAGAGGCTAAGCTGGCCGCTAAAGCCCGAGCTCAGGGTGTTTCCCTCGAAAGCTTCGTTCAGAACTTGGTCAAACAGGCGGCTGAGGGAATGCCCGCTACCACGGAGTCCGAGGGGGGAAAGCCGTCCGGCTCCTTGCTTGGCCTGCTGGCCAAGTATGGGCCAGCCCCGTCCGCCGAAGAGATCGATCGCAACCGCTCCGAAATGTTCGGATCCTTCGGCCAGGCCGATCCTCGATGACCGTCGCGGTCGCCGATACTCACACTGCTCTGTGGTATTTGTTCGACGATACCCGACTTTCACTTGCCGCCAAGTTGACCATTGAGCATGCGGTCGCTCGAGGGGCCAAAGTAGCTGTCTCGTCCATAAGCCTAGCGGAAGTTGTTTACCTCTGTGAGAAAGGCCGGATCGCTGCGGAGGCCCTCGGTGTACTGATGGCGGCGCTCAAGGACACCGGGAAAGTCTTCGTAGAGACCCCCCTCGACTCGGAGATCGTCTAGAAGATGCGTGCCATCCCACGCGACGAGGTTCCGGACCTGCCAGATCGCATCGTCGCCGCCACGGCGCTCCACCTGGGAGTTCCCGTCATCAGCCGGGATGGGAAAATCCGAGCCGCGGGTGTTGAAACTATTTGGTAGAACGCCTCCGAATACTTTCCTTACCCTATTAACTCCTGCACCGGCTCCCCCGTGCGATCCTCGAGTGAGTTGGCGATTTTGACCGGGCGGCCTATGGGGCTCATGTATTCCTTTTCCCAGTTGATCCCCAGGGCCTTGTAGATCGTCGCATAGAGGTCGCCCATGCTGACCACGCGGCTGGTGACGTTGTAGCCTTTTTCGTCGCTCGATCCGACGACCTGGCCGGTCTTGATGCCGCCGCCCGAGAGCGCCAGCGACCAGCAATTGGGCCAGTGGTCGCGGCCCAGGTTGGGGTTGATCATGGGCGTACGGCCGAACTCGCCCATGGCGATGACCAGCGTGGTGTCGAGCAAGCCGCGCTCGTCGAGGTCGTCGATCAGAGTCGTCAGGGTGCGGTCTAGC
>JACQDI010000930.1 GCA_016201195.1 Acidobacteriota bacterium
GCCGCCGGATCCGGGTCCGGGAGAGGTGCAAGTTCGCGTCTCGGCCGTGGGCATTTGCGGCTCCGATCTGCACTATTACCTGGAAGGCGGCATGGGCGATGCCGGCTGCACGTTTCCCATGATTCTGGGCCATGAGCCGACCGGCCAGGTGCTGCGATTGGGTGCAGGCGTAAGCGGCCTCGATCCTGGCCGGCTTGCCGCACTCGAGCCGGCTCTCTACTGCCGGCAGTGCGAGTTTTGCCTCGCCGGGCGGCACAACGTCTGCGAGCGGCTCCGCTTTTTGAGCAACCCCGGCGAGCCGGGATTCTTCCGGGAGATTGTCAACCTGCCGGCCGGCAACCTGCTGCCGCTCCCGCCGGGGATTTCCGCCGAAGAGGGAACGCTGCACGAGCCGCTGGCCGTAGCCCTGAACGCCATGAAGTTTGCCGCCATCCACCCCGGAGAATCGGCGGCCGTGTTTGGGGCGGGACCGATCGGGCTGCTGGCGATCGCCATGGCCCGGTTGTGCGGGGCGGGGCGGATCTACGCGGTCGATCGCGTACCGGCGAGGCTGGAGCTGGCGCGGCGGATGGGCGCCGACTGCGCCATCGACTTCTCGGCCGTCGAGCCGGACCGGGCGATTCGGAACGAGACCGGCCAGCGCGGGGTGGATGTGGCGTTCGAGGCGGCGGGAAAACCGGATTCCATCAACCACTGCCTGCGGGTGACCCGCAACGCCGGCCGGGTGGTCCTGATCGGCATTCCGGGCTCGGTCACAGTTCCGCTCGAGTTCCACGAGATGCGCCGCAAGGAACTGGCGCTGTACAACGTCCGGCGCCAGAACCACAACGCGCACACCGCCGTCGGCCTGCTCGCCGAGCAGCGTCTCCCCTGGGGCGACATCGTCACCCACACGCCTCCCCTCACGGCGATCGACGCCGCCTTCCGGATGCTGGAACACTACGAGGATGGAGTAGGCAAAGCCGTCATCCGGCTGTAAGTAGGGCGTGGAGGGAGTCGAGCCGCGCTTCGTCGAGTGGCAGGGCGAGGGGTCGCTCGCGGAGCTGGCGCTCAGCCTCAACTTGCGCCGGCAGGCCGTCAAACGGAAAGATTGGCGCCGGCATGACCCTGCAAATTTGCAGGGTCATTCTCTGGGGGAGCCTCGCATTCAGGCCGCGGCCGATGTCAAGGCCTCGCCGCGGTTGGTCTCAGTCTTCTGGTGTTCGAAAAATGCACGGGCCACCCTGATCTCCAGGCCGGCACGATAGATTGTTCCCCGAAGTGCTCGCGAAAATCTCTCTGCCAGAAATAGCTGCCGCTGCTGACTCCAGCGACCCTGGCGCCTGCCGTCGGGCACGGGTGCAGCGAATCCGCAATTGTCGAAGCAGGGCCGGCGCGCTGCACCGCTTTGCGGACGGAGGTACAATTGAGAACGATATGGTACTCACGGCCAAGGAAGAGTCTCTCGTACGGTCCCTGCGCAACCTTTCGCCCGAAGCGGCGGATCAGGTGATCGTTTGGATAAGACAGCTTGCCGAATTGGCCCAGGGCCGGCCAGTAGAGTGGTCCGACTCGTGGACGGATGAGGACTTGCGAGATGCGCAAGCCGCTTCTGTTCGCAGCTTCGATGAGCGGGAGCAAAACGGACATTGAGGCCGGGTGATGTCGTGATCGGAGCTTTCCCGGGGGCCGAGGTCACGAAGACGCGGCCCGCGCTGGTCCTCTCGACGGAACCATACCATCGGTATCGCCCCGACGTAATCTTGGGCCTGATCACGACAGCGTACCCGGATCCGCCTTCCCCGACTGACTGTGAGCTGAAGGATTGGAGAGCCGCCGGCCTACATGCGCCGTCGTGCTTTCGGCTCTACCTTGTCACCTTGCGACAGCGCGACGTTCGTGTCATCGGCAGAGTCACAAATGCTGATTGGAACCGGGTCCGTGGGTGTATCGAAATCGGGTTGATGGGGGCGGATCAGGGACTCTGAGAAGGGCCTACATCCTCTTCAACGGTCATGCGCAATGCGTAGCGTTAGCGTTAGCTCCCCTGAAGTCACGTTCGTATCATTGCCAGCGACCTCCCAGATGCTTCTCTCTTCGTACCGATGCGCGCCCCCACGATCAGGCTGACCTCGATAAAACCGGCCCTAGTCGGCCTAAGACGAAACCGCCGCCGCAGGGCGGCGGCGGCAACTGCTTTGGTTGTCACGACTCCGGAGAATCCTCCGCCTCCGCTTGGGCGGGCCCGGCAGGCCGGCCAGGGGGCCGCCCTACAATTTTTGCTTCCGGGTCCGGCCTAGCAGCTCGCGGGCCCGCTCGATCGCCTTGTTCTCGGCTTCCTCGCGGGTAGCGCCGTGGGTGCGCGCAATCCAGGCCCCAGGGTCCACGTTGTCCGCCGTGCAGTGGTAAATGCTCCCCAGCTTGTAGGAGGTCAGCTTGACTTTCCAGCCCTCCAGCTCGAGGGTTCGTGTCGAATGCTCTTCGGCTTTCATGCGGCCGTACCCCTTTCGACCGGAGCTCCCACCAGGTTGCCCCACTCGGTCCACGACCCGTCGTAATTGGTCACGTTGGGGTACCCGAGCAGATAGGTCAGCACAAACCAGGTGTGGCTGGAGCGCTCGCCAATGCGGCAATAGGCGATGGTCGGCCGCTGGCCGGTGACGCCCTTGCCCGCGTAGAGCGCCTGCAACTGGTCGGCCGTCTTGAACGTGCCGTCCTCGTTGCACGCCTGCGCCCAGGGGATGTTTTGCGCCCCGGGGATGTGCCCGCCCCGCTGGCAGGTCTCCGGCAATCCCGGCGGCGCCAGGATCTCTCCGGTGAACTCCTGCGGGCTGCGCACATCCACCAGGTCCGCCAACCGCCCCTCC
>JACQDI010000039.1 GCA_016201195.1 Acidobacteriota bacterium
GGGCGCCTCGATTGAGAAATTCCATCAGGTCCACAATCTCCCCTGGGCGGAAGCGCGGCCAGGGGACTTGCTGTTCCTTCATCTTTTCGAGCATCAACGGCCCGTGATTCCACAAGGCGGTGGCGACCGGGATGGGCGAGCCGCCGCCCTTCCAGCCGGTCAGGTTTGGCCCGAGAGCCTTGTTTCCAGTAGCGTGGCAGCCGGCGCACCCCTTCTCTTCGAAGCGGCGCTTACCGCGGTCGGTGTTCCCCGTAGCCTCAAAGTAGCGTTCGGCGAACAAGTAGGCGATCAGGTCGGCCATCTCCTGGTTGGAGAATTGGGGCCGCGGAAGCTGCTGGGCGCGCATGCTGGCCCACATGGCCGGGGCGTGGTTCCACATCAAGCCGGCGAACTGGCCAAGGGTGCGGGGCAGGGCGCGGGTGCCCAGATCGGGGCCGCGACCGCCGCCCGCGCCGCGAATGGCGTGACAGGCGACGCAGCCCTTTTGGCGGAACAACTGCCGGCCGGCCTCCGCGTCGGCGTGGCGCAGATAGACGTGCCCGCGAGGATTGGGGGCCAGGGTGCGGACGTAGGCCATCAGGTCGGCCATGTCGTTGCCTCCAAACTGCGGCCAGCTCACCCCGCGCTGGCTCATCATGGCCTGCATGGGCTGGGCGTGGTTCCACATAGCCTGGATCCAGCTCACCGGGTTGCGATAAGCGGCCCACTTGCGGAGGTCGGGTCCGGTGCGGCCGCCCTGACCGGCGACGGCGTGGCACTCCAGGCACTTTTTCTCGGAGAGCAGCCTGCGCCCGCGCTCCGCATCCCCCGGCTCATCAAGCGCGCGAACCGAGTAGAGGAACGCGAACAGGTTGGTCATCTCGGTTTCGTCGAATTTGGGCGGGGCCACGTGCTGCACGCGCATCTTGTCCCACATGGCGGGCGCGTGATTCCACATCGCCGCCACCAGTTCGGCCGCGCTCAAATGGCCGGCCGGAGCACGTGCCAGATCGGGCGCGGCGCGGCCTCCCTCGCCCAGAACCGCGTGGCAGCGGGCGCAGCCTTTATCGAAGAAGGCCCGCATACCGGCCTTGGTGTCGCCGGAGAGGAAATAGGCGCCGGCGCCCCGCACTTCGGCGCGCAAGGACAGCGCCAGGCAGGTGGAAAGCAGCAAGATCGTCTTAGCGATGGCAGTCATTGCAGTCGGTGTTAGCACGGCTCTTTTCGTGGCACTCCAGGCAGTTGTCCATGGTCAGGGGCCGGAACAGCTTTTGAGGCGGCGCGGTGAGTTTCTCCATGGCCCCGTGGCAGGTGGCGCAAGTCAGTCCGGCGGCTTGCACGTGCCGGCGGTGTGAGAAATAAACGTGGGCCGGGACGCGGGTCAGCGGTCTCCACTCCAGCTCTGTTCCAGCGGCTTTGAAGGCGCGGATTTTTTGTTCTTCCCGGCTTTCACCCAGAGGGGCCTCATGGCAGGTGAGGCAAGTTTCCAGAGTGGGCAAGGTAGCCCGGGCCTGGGTCTGCGCTCCGACGTGACAATCCGTGCACGACATGCCGGCCGAGAGGTGCTTGGAGTGATTGAAGGCGATGGGCTGGGCGTGGAACTCCGGCTGGCGGCCGGAGAAAAACAGGCCTCCCAGCAGGAAGAAGGCTCCGAATCCAGCAAGCATGGGCCGGCGCATCAGCGATTCCCCTCCGGAGGTGAATTCAGGAAGGCGACCAGGTCGCCCACGTCGCTCTCCACCAGGGCCGGCCAGGGGACGCCGAGCTCCTTGGTGGCTTGGTACATCTTGGGACCATGCACCCACAAGCCGGTGGCCAGGTCGATGGAGGTGGAGACGCGGCCGCGTTTGCGCACCGCTGGCCCCTTGTGGGTGCCCTCGCCTCGGGCTCCATGACATTCGTTGCAACCCCGCTTGGTGAACAGCCGCTCCCCCACCTGGGGCGAGCCTTCGGGCTCGAAGTACCGAAGGCTGTAGAGAAACGCAATCAGGTCCGCCATCTGCTGGCCCTCGAAGCTGGGCCGCGGAACGCCCCGGTCCTGCATGGTCTGCCACATTTCGGGAGAATGGTTCCACATCAAGCCGGCGAACTGGACCAGCGTGCGGAACTGGACCAGCGTGCGCGGCAAATCCCGGCGCGGCCCCAGCTCCGGCCCCACATGGCCTCCCTGGCTCTTGACCGCATGGCAATGGATGCAGGATTTTTTTTGAAAGAGCTTCGCGCCTCGCTCGGGGTCGGCCGGCAACAGTTGAGATTCGCGGCGGGCTCCGCCGGTGGAATCCCGGATGTAGGCGAGCAGGTCGTTCATTTCGCTGCCCTCAAACCGGGGCCAGGCAAATCCCATCTCCTTCATGCCGGCCTCCATGGCGGGAGCATGGTTCCACATTGCTTGAGTCCACACGATGGGGGTATCCACACCTGCCACCACGGCCAGATCCGGGCCCCGGCTTCCCCCTTCGCCGTGCAGCGCGTGACAGCGGAGGCAGCTCTTGGTCTGAAACAGCACCCGCCCCCTGGCGGAGTCGCCGGGTTCGTCGACGTAGCGCGCCGTGTAAAGGAAGGCGAACAGGTGGGTCATATCTTGCTGACCGATCGCCGGGTAGGGAATCCTTTCCTCGTGGATGCGCTCCCACATGCGGGGCGCGCAATTCCACATGGCGGTGATGAGCTGATTGAGGCCGGACCGCGGGGGCCGCTCAAAGCCCAGGTCCGGTGCCAGCCGGCCGCCCCACCCGTTCACGGAGTGGCAGTGCACACACCCCTTTTTCTCGAACAGCCGGGCGCCGGTATGCGGGGTCCCCATCAAAAAAACCGTCCAACGCGCTCGTGTAGCCTTGTCCTGCCAGATCAGCACGACCACCAGCAACGTGCAGGCAGCCACGGCCGCCACTACCCAGATTAGGAGTTGTCGCTGTGAACCCACGGCGCTACCTCCTTGTCCGCGTCGGTTACGGCACGCCGGCGGCCAAAGGCGTGGAGCGAGCCGGAACTCGTAGATACAAGCACTTGGCAGGCGAGCGAAAACGTCACGAGGGGCCCGCGGCTGTCAGAAAAACGCTTGCTGTCCGAGAATCGTACGCTACCGACCAGCGTCCTGCGGATGCGGAAAGGCGGTCGAAGAGGGCTGTTAGCCGGTTGACGGCGGGGCGGCGAGGGACCGATAGGCGACTCGGACCAGCATCCAGAGAAGGTAGTAGAGTACTACGGCGAAGAGAACTCCCACTCCCCGCAGCAAGCTTGGCACCGGTTGGCCCGCGACTCGAGAGGGAAGATTCAAGACGAACATCGCGAACAGTAAACCCCACCGCACCGACCCACTCCCGCCGCCATGCGACTGCCAATACGGCTACGATGACGAAAGTTGGAATGAGATGCATGATGAGGCCGGCGAGTGTCTGCCAGAAGCCATGACCCTCGCCGAAGACATCGAGAGCGAACAGGCTCACAAATACGGCGAATGCGATGCAAAGCGCCCGCGGCGCCCAGAACAGCGCCCGCCTCGAATATGTAGTCATGCTGCCTCCGTACGCAGAGCGGTGAGGGACCGATAGGCGGCTCGGACCAGCATCCAGAGAAGGTAGTAAACTACTACGGCGAAGAGAACCCCCACTCCCCGGAGCAACCTTGGCACCGGTTGGCCCGCGACTCGAGAGGGAAGATTCAAGACAAACATGACAAACAGGCCCACTATCAACCCAAGAATCGCGCCCCACAACGGCAGGCGCTGCGGCACCCAGGCCTTTGGGGCAATCAGCGCCCAAAGACCCCACACCAGCGGCGCCAAGCACCAAACAAAGGCCAATGGGTAAACCTTCTGGAGGCTTAAAGCGGGCGTAAGGAGCACGACGAGAGCCGCCAGGCCGATTGCCACGGAAGCGATGGCACTGCCAGCAGCAAAGCGCTGAAGCATCTTGACCTCCTCGGGAGCCCGGCGCTCAAGAAACCACGCGGCACCCTAGGCGAAAGTTCCGTTCCGCTAGCGGGCGTGGACCCGGTTGACGGAGAACTCCGCGTTCATCCCGTGGCACGTGGCGCAGGCCTCGCCGATGGGAGTGGTCATGGAGTAAGCGTGGGCGAAGACGGCTCTGCTGGTGTGGCACCCCAGGCAGGCGGCGGCCGTCGGTCCCATCGGGTTCAGCGGGCCGCGCGGGTTGACCACGTTCAGCAGATTGTCCTTCAGCGGCAACTGCTGGGAATTGTTGACGTGGCACTTGTCGCAATTGCGCCGGTCGCCCGGGAACGCGATTTTGGTGAAGTCGTTCGGGGAGCCACCCCAAATCGTGTACTCAATCTCCAAATCTTCGCCCGTGTGGATCCTGTGGATCATCGTCTTAAAGGCGATCGTCTCGCCAGGTAGCTCCGACGGGGGCCGGCGCGCTGCGTCGGTTTGGTTGGGGTTGTGACATTGGACGCAGTGCTGAATCTGATTGCGGTTGCTCCCGTGCATGCTGAGGCTGAAGTGACAGGCATTGCACTTGTCCACCATCACCACGGTGCGGCGCGGCTCGACCTTGGAGCCATCCACAGAGAAGTAGAAGACCTTGTTCACGCCCGCGTCCCGGACGGTTCTTTCCTTCTTGGTGCCCGGCAGCAGCTTGATGTTTCGATATCCCTCGATCCCAACAGAAAAAGTGCCCTTGGCATTCGCCGCTATGGGGTTCTGGAAGGTGTAGAAGTATCTGCCATCCCCAGGCCCGGTAGCCTTACTGGCATCCTCTGGGACCATTCCGCCGTAATCGCTGGAAGGGCCCGCCAGGACGAGTGACACTCGGTTCATCTCGGATGTTGGAATCGGCTTGCCGGCTTTATCTTTGATGGTGAACGTTACGATGGGGCGCTTGCCTGCTGAACCGTCATCCACCGCCAGAATCTGGAACGTGGTTCCGGGCAGATCGCGGGAAAAACGCTCGATCGTGTGCGCGCCCCGGATGGAGGCGTCAAACTCCAGCTCGCCCTCCGGGAAGTGGCAGGTCGAGCACTGGTTATCGGAGACCTGGGGCAGGTCGACGTGATTCTCGCCGGTGGCGAAGTTAACATCGTCATGGCAGGCGCCGCAGGTGGCCCGGTTGGGCTTCAGCCACGCGTCGGCCTGAGCCGCGCCCGACTTGGGGTCGTGGCAGACTTCGCAATTGCGCACATCGGCCGGAAACTCCACATCCGAAAAATCGACCACCGTCTGGTTGAAACCGATGATCTGATACGGCTTGCCGGCTTTCACGCTGGGCAGGTCCGCCCCCCGGTGGATCTTGTGGATCATCACCTTGAAGTCCACCGTGTTGCCCGTGTCGGGATCCATGTTCTGTGGCTGGTGGCAAAGGACGCAAAGTTCGACCTTCTGCCGCGCGCCGCCGTGCAGGGCGAGAGGATCGTGGCAGCGCGAATTGCACGTGGCGGTGCGGACAATGTCGCGCACGGTAGTCACCTTGGACCCGTCGGGGACAAAAGTGAAAACATCGTTGCTGTATTGAGTGCCCAGGTCGAACTCGGTCAGGTTGCGCGAAGAGTAGGCGCCGATGGTGTGGGTGGCCGTCCGGTCCAAGTTAGTGGGCGCCTTGGTGGCGAAGGTGTACTGATACTCGCCCTCGGCCAGCTTCTCGAATACTCCGCCGACGTCAGTGCCGGGCTGCACGGCCGTTACCTTGGTGATCGGGCTGGTCTGCACCCGGGTGGTGTAGGCGGTGTATTGAGTCTGGTCTTTGGGGATGGTGGCGGCAATCAGGCTGACGGAGATGGCGCCGGGCGTGGTGATCCCTTCCCGATCGAGGGGCAGGCCCTTGGGATCGGTCAATTTAACGCGGGCCCGCATCGTGCCGTCCGAGGTAATCTCGGCCGAGACGATTTTCAGGACCAGGCCGGGCCGGACAAAGTTGACCATCCGGGGCTCGAGGTAATATGCCTTATCGTGCACGGTCCAATTCGGTCCTGGTGCGCTAGATACCAGCCAGGCCGAACCCACCAGGATGGCCAGGGCCGAAACGAAGCCGGACTTTTTCATGAGCATGCTCCTGTACACACAGTCACCACGGCTTCGCCCCATTGCATCCGAGAAGCCAAAGGGAGGCCGAGCGTGGTTTGACGCCAAGTGGTTCTCCAGGCAAGTCTTGGCTGGGACAACAGGGACGACCTGGAGAGCGCGCGGTGTCCGAAAAACCTGCGCTGTCCGAAAA
>JACQDI010000956.1 GCA_016201195.1 Acidobacteriota bacterium
CCTCGCGCTCGCTCGGCTTGCGCAGCCCGATCGAAACCGCTTCCTCGGCGGAATAAAATCGCGCCTTCAGCGGCCGGTTTTCGAAAACGAGCGTGTTCGCCCGCGCTTCGACCGCTTCGATCTGCGCAGCGGTGAGCTGCGGCGTGGCCAGATCGATGGTGGAGGTCTCCGCTCCGAGGTGGAAGCTGACCGTGGCGTGCCCCAGCAGCTCGACAAACACCGCGGAAAGCAGGTGCTGGCCGGTGTGCTGCTGCATGTGATCGAACCGGCGCCCCCAGTCAATCTCGCACGCCGCGCGGCCCGCAGCGACCGGAGCCGCAATCACGTGAGCGATGCGGTCGCCTTCGTCGATCACGTCCAACACCTGCGCCATACCGATGCGACCTATATCGCACGGCTGGCCGCCGGATGTCGGATAGAAGGCCGTGCGGTCGAGGTAGAGATGAAAGCGCTCCCCGGCCGGAGCCGTCTCCAGAATCTGCGCGTCGAAGGCGGCAAGGTAGGCGTCGCTGTAGTAGAGCCGCTCGGTCACGGCGCCACGGCGAACTCGACAATGTTGCTGGTGGTCCCGTCGGGCCAAGCCAGGCTCACCGGACTGCGCTGGTTGGCGGGCAATCCCGCCGGCGCCTGCACGTTAACCTGGTAGAGGCCGACGAATCCGGGGGTCAGCCCGACAAAGAGCGGATCGGCAAACGGCCCGAAAGCCCCCCTTCCGAAGTTCACTCTGGGCGTTTCGATGACGCCGGAGACCGGGTCCGATCCCGCTGCCGCTCCGGTGGCCACGGCGGGGTTGGTCGGCCCAAAGCCGCTGCCGTAGAGCACCAAGAAGTCGCCCGGCTTGGCGGGAGCCTTGGCAACCCCCGCTAGGGCGGGAATATCCGGCCAGGCGAAAAACAGGCCGTCGGTGCGGGACGCGTTGATCACGATCCCGTAGGTCGTTCCCGGGAAACCGTAGAGGCCCGGCCCGCGCCGGCCCACAGGGACGGTGACGGTGTTACCGCGCTGCCCTTGCCGCTCCACGCGCACCCGCGCGGTCCCCGAAGAAGCCTCAAACGGCATCTGGAAGTTGACCTGGCCGGGGGAAACGAAGATCAACGGCGCCGCCACATCGTTCACAAACACGCTCGTGTCGGCAAGGGTGCTGGGTAGCGGGATGGATTGGGCCTGGGCGACCGCGGCGGCGAGCTGTGATCCGAAGAGTGATGCCAAGGCGCCGCCGCCCACCGGCGTCACAAACGAAGCCGCGTCCACCACGCCGGCAAAGTCGGCGAGAGGCGCCGAGGCAGCCTGCACCTCCAACTCCACCGGCACCGTCACCGGACTGTTCGCCGCGTTGCTGCTGATCGCGACGGTAGCGTTGTAGTAACCAGGAGTGAGCGAGGCCGGATCGGCTTTCAACTGGACGGCGCCGCTCGACCCGACGCTGGCCGTCAGCCACGCGCCTCCCGAGGCGGTCGCCCCGCTTACCGTCAGCGTACCCCGGCCGCCATTGGCGACGCTCACCGCCTGTTCGACGGCAGCGCCTCCCTGGATCGCGCGCAATCTCAACTGCGGTGCGACGCGAACGATGGGCTGCGCGCTCACGTGCAGTGTCACCGGCACGGACCGGTTGTCCCCGGCAAATGCGGAATTGCTCACCGCCAGCTCGCCGTTATAGTCTCCCGCGGCCATGGCGCTCTGCACCGTCGCCTGCACTTTGTGTGTGTAAAGAAACTGGAACGACCCCATGCCGGAGCTGGAGACAGCGAGCCAATTGCCTCCGCTCTGCGTGGTCGCCCGGAAGCTCGGCGGCGGGCCGGAAGGCGTTTGGAAGCTGACCGAGTCGTTGGCGCCCGCGGCCGGCGCCGCGTAGAAATCCAGACGCGAGGGAACATTGCCGTTGACGTAGACGGTCACGCGGACCCTCTGCGGCGCGTCGAACGCATTCGGGTCGCCGACCGTTACCACGCCGCTATAAGCGCCGGCGGCGAGCCCCGAAGCGTTCAGCAGCACTCGAACCGGCCGGCAGCTCTTGCTGCCATCAAAGGTGCACGGGCGGGCGGTATCCACCGAAGGCGTGAGCCAATTGGGAGACCCTGTCGCCTGCGGGTTCAGCGTCCCATCCCCGACGTCATAGGCCTCGAAGAAAACGTTAGTCGGCCCGTTAGTC
>JACQDI010000083.1 GCA_016201195.1 Acidobacteriota bacterium
CTTCACGGCCAGTGCTCCTCGGCCAGCGGGCGGGAACGCTCCTGCTGTATCCTAGAGACCATTCTTAAGTCATGGACGAGCGCATCGTCATCCTGATTCCCGCGTTCAACGACTGGGAGGCCCTCGAACAGCTTCTGCGGGAGCTGGATGCGGCCCTGGCAGCGCAGCAGGCGCCGGTTGAAGTCCTGATTGTGGATGATGGCTCCACGCTCCCCATTCCCCCAGGTTTTCCGAACCGGCGGTTCACGGCTCTTCGAAGTGTCGACATTCTGCACCTGCGGCGCAACCTGGGGCATCAGCGGGCCATCGCCGTGGGGTTGGTATATGTCCATCAGCATCTCCCGTGCCGGGCGGTGGTGCTGATGGATGCCGACGGCGAAGATCGTCCGGGGGACATTCTGCCGCTGATGGGGAGATTCTATCAGAACCACGAGCGGCAAATTGTGTTCGCGGCGCGGGCCAAGCGGCTGGAGCGATGGTCGTTTCAGTTTTTCTACCAGGCGTACCGGCTGGTGCACCTGGTGCTGACTGGGGCGCCGGTGAAGGTAGGGAACTTCAGCGTGATTCCGGCGGCGGTACTGGCGCAACTGGTGGTGATTCCGGAGATCTGGCACCATTACGCGGCGGCCGCCATCCGGGCGCGGCTGGCCTTCGACACGGTTCCCATCGCCCGCGGCCGGCGCCTGGCAGGACACTCGAAGATGAATGCGATCGGTTTGCTGCTGCATGGTTTGAGCGCCATCTTCGTCTACGCCGACATTGTCGGGGCGCGGTTGTTTGTGGGCAGCGTGGCGCTGACCGTGGTGGCAGCGGCCATGATCGCGGCGACCCTTAGCGTGCCAGGCGGGCGCACCTACACCACGGGGGTGCTCTGCGTGATTCTGTTGCAGGCGGTGGTCATCTCGCTGGTCCTGGTGTTTAACGTGATCGGCAGCCGGGCCAATTTCAATTTTCTTCCCGTCCGGGATTGTCCTCACTTCGCCGGTGCGGTGCGGAGAGTTTTTCCCGCAGCGGAGGGAGTGAGCGCAGTGAAGGATCCGGCACCCTGAAACAGCAGGATGGCGGCGGCAACGCCCTGCGGGTTGCTGGTTTCGAATTCCAGCAGGCCCCGCTGCTCAACCGTGCAGGGCAGCCGGTCCGACAACAGGAAGGCTTGGTGCTCGCCCGGAGCGAGCGAGATAGTTGCCTGGCACAGGATCCATCCCCCGTCTCCGCGGGCGGTGATCCGCAGCGTCTGCGCCGCCGCTGTGTCGTTCACCTGCGCCAGGGCGGTCACCGGGCCGTCCCAGTTCACAAACGGCGCTGTGGTTTGGTTCGTCCAGCGGACTCCGTGTGGGAGTGCGGCGTGGAACTCAGGGCCTCCCGCCGCTTGTCGCCGGATCAGGGTGGTGACCGCAACGGTGTTTGGCGGCGTGGACTTGACGCGGGCGTAACCCGATCGCGTGTTGGGCCCACCGGCAACGGTCGACACATCGCAGCGGCCGTCGGCCGGTAAGGCGCCGCGGAAACCAATGGCGTTTCCGGTTCCCACCGGTAAAGGCAGCGGCCGGCCGCGATCGTTGAAAAACCAGATCTCGACCTGGGCGGGCTTGGCGGCGAGGTTGAGGACCTGGAAAGTGGTTTCGAAGCCGCCCCCGCTGGCGAGGTGAGGGATGGTCCAGCCCTCATCCGGCCTAAAATTCCCGCCATTGTCCGAAATGCGCGTCAGGCATTCGGGCGGCGCGGCGGAGGCGAGCACCAACAAAGCGGGGATCAGAGCAGCGGTCTTCACTTTGTCGATTGTCGGTCGTGAATTGTCGATCCGTCAATCATCAATGCCCTTAGAATGGAGGAAGGAGGCTTCTCATGAAGCATCCACCCTATCTCGTCCGCCCGGCCACCTCCATTCTGACGCGTGGGTTTGATCCACGGCTTTCGGTGGGCTCGGCGCGGCCCGCCGTGTTTCGTTCTTCCACCTATGTCTTTTCCAGCCCGGAAGAGGCGGAGCGAGCCTTTCAGATCGCCCTGGGCAAGATCCACCTGGCTCCCGGCGAGGACGTGGAGCTGATCTACGCGCGGCTGTCGCACCCCAACGCGGAGATTCTGGAGGACCAGATCGTGCCGCTCGAGCCGGAGGCTTCCTCCGCCGCCGTGTTCAACTCGGGCATGGCGGCCATCAGCACGGTGTTCTTGACCCTGGTGGGGCCAAACTCCTCCTTTGTCTACACCACGCCGCTCTATGGCGGCACGAAGCACCTGATCCACCAGGTGCTGGAGCCGTTCGGGCTGCGCGGGATCGCGGCGCCGGCGGGCGACGGCGAGGCCCTGAACCGGGCGATCGAAGGGTCGCGCGATCTGCGCCTGGTGTTTGTGGAGACGCCCGCCAACCCGACCATGCGTATGACGGATATCCATTGCGCGGCGGCTGCCGCCCGGCGGCACCCCGCCCGGCCGCTGGTGGCCGTGGATAACACCCTGCTCGGCCCTTGTTTCCAACATCCCCTGTGCCTGGGGGCGGACTTAGCGGTCTACTCGGCCACC
>JACQDI010000084.1 GCA_016201195.1 Acidobacteriota bacterium
GGCCACTCCATCCCCGAGCAACTGCTCGCCGCCCTGGGCCGCCGCTTTCGCCAGACTGGCTCGCCCCGCGGTCTGACCCTGGTCCACCCCTTCGGTGTCGGCAATCAGAAAGACAAGGGCCTCGAGCACCTCGCCGATCCGCGCCTGATCCGCCGCATCATCGGCGGCCATTGGTCGATGTCGCCTTCCATGGCCCGCCTCGCCGCCGAGAACAAGATCGAGGCTTACAATCTGCCCGCGGGCATCATCGTGCAGTTGCTCGGCGCCTCGGCCGCAGCGAGCCCCGCCTGGATCTCCGAGATCGGCCTCGGCACCTTCATCGATCCGCGACTGGAGGGCGGCAAGCTCAACGCCGCCGCCAGTGAGGACCTGGTCGAGGTGTTCGTGCGCGACGGGCGCGAGTATCTCTGGTATAAGACCTTCCCCGTCCACGTCGCCCTCATCCGCGCCACCGCTGCCGACCCCCTCGGCAACCTCAACATGGACGAGGAGGTCGCCCCCTGGGACAACTGCATGATGGCCCAGGCGGCCCGCGCTTCCGGCGGCTTGACCCTCGCCCAGGTGAAACGCACGGTAGGAATGTATGAGCTAGATCCACGCACCGTGCGGGTACCCGGCATTTTCGTCGATTCGATCGTCGTCGATCCGGAGCAGGGGCAAACCTTCCAGATCCACTACGACCCGAGCCTGTGCGGGGCCGCCCGCAAGCCGGCGGCGGCGTTTGGCGACTTTCCGCTCAACCCGCGCAAAGTGATCGCCCGCCGCGCGGCCCTTGAGCTGTTCCCCGGCGCCGTGCTCAATCTCGGCTTCGGCATGCCCGACGGGGTGATGAAGGTCGCTCGCGAGCAGGGCCTGGATGGCGAGGTCACCCCCACCGTCGAGCACGGCCAGATCGGCGGCATCCCCGCCGAGGGCCTCGACTTCGGCGCCTCTTACAACTCCACCGCCATCATCGAGACCCGGCACCAGTTTGACTTCTACCACGGCCGCGGCGTGGATCTAGCGTTTCTGGGTTTCGCCGAGGTGGATGCCGAGGGCAACGTCAACGTCAGCCGCATCGAGTCGGCCGTGATCGGCACCGGCGGGTTCATCGACATCGCTCAGAAAGCCCGCAAGCTGGTGTTTTGTGGAACCCTCACGGCGCGCGGCACGCCCAAGTTCGTTCCGCGCGTCAAGCAGATCACCTTCAGCGGCCGCCGGGCGCTCCTCGACGGCCACGAGGTCCTCTATGTTACCGAGTCCGCCGTCTTCCGCCTGACCGCGTCAGGAGTCGAGCTGATCGAAATCGCCCCCGGTCTTCCCGCCGAGACCGACATACTCCCTAAGTTGGCTTTCCGCCCCGAGGTCGCCTCGCCGCTCCGACACATGCCCGCGGAATTGTTCCAGCCCGACCTGCTGCCCCGCTCCCTGTTCCGCTATTTTGCGTAAAGCGACGCCACGCCCCCGCGCAGCCGGAGCAGCGCCCGCACTTCCTGGTCAGTTAACGCGCGGTTGAAGACCGCCAGGTCGTCGAATAACCCCACGTAGTTGACGCCCACGCGGATCGCCGCGCGCGACAGGTCCCACGTGAACGGCTCGCGGATCCCCTCCGCGGTCCCCTGGAGCTGGCCGTTGAGATACAGTTTCGCTACCCCGCCCGCCTCCGTGTTGAGCCCGGAGTGGGTGATGACCACGTGGGTCCACCGCCCGCGCCCGAACGGCGGCTTGGTTGCCACGATGAGCCGCTTGAGGAAGTCCGGGTTCTGATCGGCCGCGAGGTTCTTCGGGTTCCACGCCTTCAGGTCGCCGAACACGCCCAGGCGGAAGTGGCGCGGCTTGTCGTCCTTGGTGAAATCGACCCACAGCGCGGCGTCGTTGTAGGCCTCGGCGGTCACCTGGATGGGATCGCAAAACCCCGGCTCGAGGTCCAGGTCGGGATCGAGGCTCAGCCAGAACGACACGGCCCCGCTCCAGTCCTTGCTCCGGTAGGCCACGTTCTTTTCCGCCTGGTAGAAGATGGCCTTCGTGTTCTTTTTCTTGAACTGGAGCGCCGCCCCGTAGCGTCCGTCGCCGGCTACGATCCCCACATCGGCGCCGTTAAA
>JACQDI010000925.1 GCA_016201195.1 Acidobacteriota bacterium
ACGATATTGTCTTTCAGAAACTCCTCGGTTACCCGCAACTGTTGGGCGTCCTGGTTCACAAACGGCACGGCGGTGTTGGCAGCGGGAAAGCGGTGCGAGTGGACGACGCCCGCATGAGGGCCGGCGTCCTGCGAGCGAACCAGCGGCATGTGGCAATCCACGCAGTTGGAGGATTTCTCCGGGTAGTAGAACGACCGTGCGCCCTGCCCCGAGACGCCGCTCGCCTGCCAGTTGTCGTACTCGTTGAAGCCGCGCACCCAGCGGTACTGGTTCACCGGGACGTCGAGGTGCACCTTGTGACAGGAGGCGCAAAACTCGGAGGCGTCGAGCCTCATGAACGGCTTGAGAAACGCCCGCCGGTGCGGCTCCGGCGCGGTGTTGATCAGGTAGTTGTGCAGGCCGCGCACCAGAGGATTCTTGCTGGTCGTGAGCTCATGGAGCGGCGGGTACTCCATGGTGAAGGTGTTGTTGCCGGTGGTGTCGCGCACCCGCGTGATTGAATGGCACGACATGCAGCCCAGGCCGGCGCGGGCCTGCGGGGTGTCGATCTGCTCTTGGATCGGGCGGTCGAAGCGGCCGTTGAAGAAGACCGCGTGGTCGTGGCACCCGGCGCACCATTTCGACGGTCTGGTCCCTACTACGTCCTGCATGTACTCGATCGACTTCCGGTAGAACTGGTTGTTGAACGAGGCGAAGTGGTGCATCGAGCTGTTCCATTGATCGTAAATGTCTTTGTGGCACTCGGCGCAGGCCTTGGAGTCCATGAAGAAATCGGAAGGGATCGTGGTCCCGGTGTTGGTGACGGCGCCGGAGGGGAAAAAGGGGCTCGCAGGCCCGCCGCCCTCCTCGTCCATGCTGGCGGCAACCACCTTGGGATTGACGATGCGGTGGCTCGGGTCGGGGAAAAAACGCCCTCGAACCCGGGCCGAAACGGGGAGCAGGAGCGCGACGCACAGGGCCGGCGCCAGCGCGCGATACCGGGCGCAGAAGGCCAGGGCTGCCGCCGCGCAGCAGATGATATGAGTAATCAGCAGCCAGCGGTAAGGCGTCTTCGCCCCCACGATGGCCAGGGCCAGGCCGGTCAGCGCCGCAAGCGATGCCAGGGTGAAACCTTCCGAGCCGCGACCGTAAAGGAGCGGTTTCCCGCGCGCGTGAGGACCGCTCCCTGACGGGCCCAAAGGGCGCCCCGGCTCGGAAGGCTTACCCCAGATCAGGATCCACCCGGTGAACACCACCGCGCCCAAACCAATATGCAGCAGCACGTTGACGACGTAGAAAAGGTTGGGCTCTGGGAACGCGTTCAGGTACCCGGAGTTCACCAGCAGCAGCGCGAAGCCGGCGCCCAGCGCGGTCTTGCTTTTCACTTCCATGCGGTCAGGGGACGGATCAGGCGCAGCGCCGGACGGGTGTTGAATTCCCGCCGATACTGCTGGTGCGCAGCGTCCTCAGGGTAATGCTCGCCCGGCCCGTACGGATATCCGCGCATGGCGTGGAACGGCAGCGGCTCGACCGAGTCGCCGTGCGCCGTGTTGGCGTCGGCGTCCTTGGCCCAGCCATCCACGAAGAGCAGAAAATCACGGGTCCAGCCGGCGGGCAGCGGCGGAAGCCCAGCCGCCGCAAATTGGAGCCGCACCTCGTCGCCCGAGCCCATGATAACGAACTGGTCATCGATTGTGTCAAGCAGGGCCCGCACGTCCCCGTAACGGGTGTAAAACCCGGGAGTGGGGTTCCAGTTCGAAACCGGGCGCACTTCGGAATACTCGAAGCGCTCCGGCTGCCGCCGCTGCGGATCGACCCTTACCGCCGAGAACCCCCGGAACCGCAGGTGAGCGGACTCCGGGCCGAGCCGGGTGAGCCGTGTCTCCGGCTCAGCGGCGTTTTCCGCGAGGAAAATATCGTCCCAGTAAACGCACATGTTCGTTACAATGCGCACCTCGCGAGACGAGGTAAGAAACTTGCCGGTCAAGTCGACGGCGATCGTTTTCGGCTTCCCGGCGGGCATTCCCATGTCCTCGATCACCGTGACCCACTTGCCGGCGCGGCCTTTCACTTGAAGGTACGGCGCAACCAGCCGCGTCGCCGGGCTCTCAGAAGCGGCGACGAAGGTGCTCCCGTCGGCCCAGTCCACCCACCCGTGCAGGAATAGAACCGAAGATGCCGGCGCGTCCCCAAAGTCAAGGGTCAGGGAATGCATTTCCGCCCGGCCGTTGAGGTCCCGCGCAAATTCGCCCGAGGACCGAGCCTTCGGATAGATCCTCCGCCGCACACCGAATAGCCGGAACTCGGGAAACGGCGGCGACTTGAACTTGTCGTTGGTGAAAATCTCGATCTGGGCCGGATGATCCACCGCGATCAGTTGGACCTGGTCGAGGTAAGAAACCTCGCGCAACTCCTCAGTAATACGGACCTCGTAGGAGCCGTTTCGCGGCCGGAGCGCGCGGCCGGGGATCTGCACGTACTCATCGTGGTCGAGGGGAAAGAAGCCGCCGTCGCCCAGCCCGGCGCCGAGCGGAGCTACGCCCAGCACGTCGGAGATGAACTCGAAACGCTCGCCGTTCCAGGTGAAGATCATCGGGCACGACCCGGAGAGCCGCTGCGCCTCCTTATAGTTGTAGCCCGCGGCGACGGCCTGGCGCGGCTCGTTCTGGATCAGGCCGTTGGGCCAGGTGATGCGCACCGTGTCCGCCTGGGCGTAGCCGGGGAGGCCGAACAGCAGCGGCGCGCCCTGGTATAGCTTCTTCTGATAGAGCGCACCGGCCTTCACCTCCACACGGGTGCCCGCTGCGAGCTTGAGATTCTTGACGCCCGTCAGCGCCACTTTGAGCCAGGCGTTTTTCACCGGGGTGACGTTCTTGAGCAGGTGGACGGCGCCGTCGGCGGTGATCATCGCCGCATCGGTCAGGCCGTCGTTGTTGAAGTCACCGGTGGCGGCGGCGAGCCAGGACGCGGGCGCCCCGCGCATCTTGCCCGGCGGGTAAAGGCCGGTGCGGCCGCGATTCTCGAAGTCGGCCAGCAGGGTGGG
>JACQDI010000926.1 GCA_016201195.1 Acidobacteriota bacterium
CCGAACTCCGCGCACCGTCGATGCCGCGATCAAGCGGGAAGAGAGCGATAAGCCGCGGAATCCCGAGTTGGAAAATACCGGGCAGTTCAATGTTTATGGTATTCCGGCCATCTCGGTGCCGTGCGGCTTCACTTCCGGCGGGCTCCCCATCGGTCTGATGATTGCCGGCCCGCGCTTCTCGGAAGGCAAGGTTCTGGCGCTGGCCAATGCCTATGAGCGCGCGACGGAATGGCACAAACGGAAACCACCCCTGAAGCCGGATACACGGGTTCCCCCTCTGGCGGCCACGGAAGACAAGGAGTGAATTCTTCCGGGCGTCGCATCGCTCACCAGAGCAGTTTCAACCCAAACTGGATCTGCCGCGGCGCGTTTGACTGGCCAGTGACCGTTCCGAACGAACTCGACGTCACGCTGGTGTTTGGACCGCTGAACCGCGGATGGTTGAATGCGTTCAGAAAATCGGAGCGGAACTGCACGCGCAGCCTCTCCAGGGGATGGAAGTCCTTGGAGATGCCGATGTCCCAATTCGCGATCTTGTCGTTGCGCAGGTCGGCCGACCGCGGGCCCATGCTGCCGATCGTGAACTGATCGGGCTGGCTGAAGGCACTGGTGTCAAACCAGCGGCCGAGCCGGTCCTCGGCGCGGCCCTCCAGCTTCGCGCTGTAGCCTTTGGAGTTCGCGTATGACGCCTGGTTGAAGCAGCGGCACACGTTGTTCGCCGAAACGCCGAAGGCGCCGCCGCTCTGGTAATTGGTGATCCCGTCGAGCATCCAGCCGCCAAACAGGGTGTCCATCAGGCGCGGCATCGCATTCCCGAAGCGCTTGCCGCGGCCGAAGGGCAGTTCGTAAACGTAGTTGAGGATAAAGCGGTGCGGCACGTCGAGATCGGTGACCGCACGGCCCAGGCGGATGCGGTTGCTGTCTTGGAAGCCGCCCTCGCCATTGTCGATGCTCTTCGACCAGGTGTAAGATCCCTCGAACTGCAGCCCCATGCTGAGCCGCTTCTTGATGGTGGTTTGCAGGCCGTGGTAGGTGGAGCTCGATCCGCTCGAGAACAACGGGATAACGTCCGTAAACTGTGGATAGGGCCGCAGAAGCTGATTGCGCGCCACGGTCCGGTTGGCAAAGAAGCCCGGGCCGTTGGGAACGTAGAAAGGATTGTCCACCGTGTCGAGCAGCCGGTTGCCAAGAGAAAGCTGGCTGAGCGGAAGCTGGTTGAGTGTGAATCCACCCTCGCCGCCGCGAGAGAGCTGCAAGCCGCGCGTGCCCACGTAGGCTACTTCGAGAAGCAGCCGGGACGGCAGTTCCCGCTGGATGGTGAAGTTCCACTGCATCGACCACGGAGTGAATGTTGCCTGGAGCGGCGCCTGGATGGGGCCTCCCACGCCGGTGGCCAAGCCGTCGGCGGCGCCTGGCGGAGGCCGGAAGCCGCTGGGATAGGGATTGCGCAGAAGGTTGAGCGGGGTGAGGCCGCCGTCCGCCGACGTCTGCCACGTGTTTTCCACTCGGAAGCCGTAAGGCCCGACGGTGCCGATGGCCTCCTGCGGCGAAAGCCCGAACAGGTGCCCGTAGCCCATGCGAATGACGGTCTTCGGCGTCGCCTGGTAGGCCAAGCCCAACCGCGGCGACCAATTGTTCCGGTCGGGAGTGTACTGGGACCGCGCGTGGTTGTCCACGCCGACGAACTGCAGGCCGCCGGCCAGGCCCGGAAACTTTGACGCCAGCGGCGACGGCACAAACGGATCGAACCAGTTAAAACGGTTGTAGCGTTCTGTTCGCGGCTGGTCGTATTCGTACCGCAGGCCGAGGTTCAGCGTCAGCTTGCGCCCGAGGCGCCAGTCGTCTTGCAAATAGCCGGCGTAATAGAAACTCTGCGCGGCGACGTTTTTCCACGCCTGATAGAGGTTCCCGCTCGAGCCGGCGCCCAATAGCAGAGACGCTATCGAGTTGCCCGCGGTCGAGCTGGCCTGGTTTGGATTGGGCCCCTGCGTGAAGCTCTGGCTGAAACTGAAGCTCGCCGAATCGCGCGCCTCCCAGACGTTGACGCGGATGAGCCGGCCTTCAAAGCCGTACTTGATGGTGTGGGCGCTCTTGATCTGGCCCAAACTGGCAAGCAGCGTCCCCG
Organism: Acidobacteriota bacterium; assembly: GCA_016201195.1. Lineage (GTDB taxonomy): Bacteria > Acidobacteriota > Terriglobia > Bryobacterales > JACQDG01 > JACQDI01. The sequence goes on from JACQDI010000926.1 coordinate 2,126, forward strand.
TGTTGAAGCCGCTGCGGCGATGATCGTTGCCGCCCAGTCCCTGATAACCGGAGGGGCGAATCGCCGGGAACATCAGCCGGTCGGCGGCCAGGTCGATGGAGCCCGGCAGGCCCAGTTGGGACGGCGGGAATCCCAGCCCCTGGTTGTTGTACACGAACAGAGAACGCGCGAAGCCCAGCCGCACGTTGAAGACCGTCGTCGGCGTGAAGTTCTCCGTGTAATCCGCCACTGCATTGTGCATGTGGTTTTCGGTGATCACGCGGCCCTCGGCGATAGCCAACTGGTCTGGGAAAAAGGCGGGCGGCGCATCCTGGTTGGTGCGATTCGAGTAGCGCCCGAAAGCGCGGCGCCGCTCACTGAAGTTGTGGTCCACGCGAATGTCGAACTGATCTATATTGAGCGCGCGGGCTCCCGTCTTGTAATAGTTTTGCTGGTTCGTGACCGGATTCCCCGTGGTGTTCGGCTGAGGATAGTACTTCATGACGTTCTGCGCCACCGGGTCGATCAGGGAAGCTGGAATCCGGTTGCCCTCAAACGGATCGCGCACGAATCCGGACCCGCTGGAGCGCGTGGTGAAGGGACTGAAGATGTTGATGACCTGCCCGTTGGCTGCGCGTGTTGCAGAGAAGTCGCCCGCGCGCTCCAGGGCCGTGGGCACGGTGAACGTGCTCGCCGAGGCGCTGCGCTCGCGCAGGCCCGCATAGTCGAACAGGAAGAAGGTCTTGTCGCGGCGAATCGGCCCGGAAACGTCGGCGCCGAACTGGTTGCGGCGGAAGCTCGTCAGCGGCACGTTATTCCGGTTCGAGAAGAAACTGTTGGCGTCAAACTCGGAGTTGCGCAGAAATTCGATGAGGCTAAAGTGCAACTGGTTGGCGCCGGAGCGGTAGACCACGTTCAGAATCGACCCCTGGCTGCGGCCGAACTCGGCCGGCGGGTTGGCCCCCATCACCTTGAACTCGGCAATCGATTCCACCGAGGGAAACACCGAGATGCCCCCTGCCCCGTTCACCGTGGGGTGCGAGGCGGCCACGCCATCCACTAATGTGTCCAGCATCCGGACTCGAGCGCCGTTCACCGAGTAGCGCATATCGTCATAATTGATGCCCACCGACCCGGATACGCCCGGCGTCAGGAAGACGAGCTGGTAAGGGTTCCGCGTGTTCAGGGGCAAGTTAACGATTTCGCGGTTCTCCACCACCTTGCCGACCGACGACGTGCTCGATTCGAGCAGCGGCGCCTCGGCGCTCACCGACACCGACTCGGTTACCTCGCCCACCTGCAGCGCGACGTCGATGGTAACGTCCTGGTTCACCTGCACCGGGAAGCTCTCGCGTGTGTACTTCTTGAACCCGCTCGCCTCCGCCGTCAGTGTGTATTCGCCCGGTGGCAAATTGGTCAGTACATACCGGCCGGCGGCATCCGTCGTGGCTCTCTGCAGGATGTTGCGCCGCGTTTCGGTAGCCACCACCTGCGCGTTCGGCACTGCGGACTGCGTGGGGTCCGTCACCACGCCGCGAATGGAGGCAGTATAAGACTGAGACAACGCCGGTGCGCTCGTTAACACCAGCAACAGAGATAGAGTCGAGACCTGCCGTAACCCCTTGGTAATCATGACTACAACGTTATACCAATCGGAGTACCCGGTCAAGGCTGAGTCGGTCGTGGCGGCCGTGGCGCGGCACGTAAGAGCGCGCGCGCCCCACCCGCGCCGTCAAAACGCCAGCTTCAGCGACATTTGCCAGGATCTTGGCACGTCCTGGCCGGTGATGGCGCCGAAGGAGCTGTTGGTCGGGGTGGTGTTCGGCGTGGAGAGGTTGGGGTGGTTCCAGGCATTGAGGCACTCGGCGCGGAACTGGATCTTCAATCTCTCCCGGATCGGGAAGTTCTTGATGGCCGAGAAGTCCCAGCGGGC
>JACQDI010000957.1 GCA_016201195.1 Acidobacteriota bacterium
AAAACCAGTGTGCTGAACCGGTTCAACCAGGCGCACGAGGTGAAGAACCTGTTTGTCACCGACGCCAGTTGCTTCGTCTCCCTGCCCGCCACCCACGGCATCACCACCTGGATCATGGCCCTGGCGTGGCGGGCGTCGGAGTATTTGGCGGAGCAGCTCAGAATCGGATAGTAGGATGTGGGTTGCAGCCTTCTATGAAAGCCATACGCGTACACCAACACGGCGGAGCCGAAGTGCTGCGCTACGAAGACGTGCCTGTTCCATCGCCCGGCCCGGGCGAGGCGCTGGTGAAGATCGAGGCCGCCGGCGTCAACTTCATCGACATCTACTTCCGGCAGGGACTTTACAAGTCCGCGCTGCCCATCATTCTCGGCCAGGAGGCCGCCGGGATGGTGGAGGCGGTGGGCGCCGGGGTGAGCGATGTCAAGGCCGGGGACCGCGTGGCCTACGCCGGGACGCTAGGCGCCTATGCGCAATATGCTGCGGCCCCGGCGGCCCGGCTGGTGAAGCTGCCCGGCGGCATTGACGCCCGCTCCGCGGCGGCGGCGATGCTCCAGGGCATGACCGCTCACTACCTGGCAACTGCCACTTTCCCGCTCGGGCCCGGCCACACGGCGCTGGTGCACGCGGCGGCGGGCGGAGTCGGGCTGCTGCTGATTCAGATGGCCAAAATGCGCGGGGCGCGCGTGTTCGGAACTGTTTCCACCGAAGAAAAAGCCCGCCTGGCCCGCGAGGCGGGGGCGGATGAGGCCATTCTCTACACCTCCCAGGATTTTCAGGCCGAGACCATGCGCCTGACCGGAGGCAAGGGCGTGGACGTGGTCTACGACTCGGTGGCCAAGACCACCTGGGAGAAAAGCCTCCACTCGCTCCGCCCGCGCGGCATGCTGGTGCTCTACGGCAACGCCAGTGGAGCGGCGCCGGCGATCGATCCGCTGCTGCTTTCCCAGCGCGGGTCGCTGTTCCTCACCCGGCCCAAGCTTGGTGACTACACCGCCACCCGCGAGGAGTTGCTCCAGCGTGCGGGAGACGTGCTGGGGTGGGTGGCATCGGGAAAGCTGAAGCTGCGCATCGAGCACGTGTACCCGCTCGAGCAAGCGGCCGAGGCTCAGCAAGCGCTCGAAGGGCGGCGGACCACCGGAAAGGTTTTACTAATACCTTAGCGCCGCTCCGGCTTCTCGGCTTACTGGTTCATCCCGCCCAGGCCGTGGCGGTGTGCAAACAGTACAGAGCCGGGCGTCAGCCAGCGGTTATGGAGCGATCAGCGCCACCGGCTTGCCCTGGTCCTCGCAGAAGGCGCGCCAGTCCAGTCCCAGCAGGTCGAGCAGCGTCGCGGAGATGTCACGCTGGTGGACGGTAGCGGTGTTGGTGGCTTCACCCTGCGGCGGCGTGTCGGGACCCAGGGCCGCCATCCAGATGTGCTCCGCGCCGTTGATCTGTGCGCCGTGGTCGAACCAATCCGACAGTTGAGAGCCGCGGCCGTGGTCGGCCGAAATGAGCAGCGTGGTGCGGTCGCGGTATTCGTCCATGGATTGCAGCGTTTGCCAAAGGCGTTCCAGGGTGCGGTCGAAGTACTGGGCCGCTTGGAGGGTTCGGTCGTAGCGCTTGTCGTGGGCCCAGTCATCGGTCTCGCCGAGCGAGAGATAGAGCACGCGCGGTTTGTACTTTCGCAGGTGCTCGAAGGCCATTTCGGCGGTGACGTAGTCGTGGCGCACCTCGTTCCAGGGGGAGAGGGCATCGAGCTGCAACCGGCTGAGTTCCTCCAGTCGCGGCGTGCCCGCCGCGGATTGGTAGCCGGCGTTGATGAAGACAGTTCCAGGCTGGTTCTCGCCGATGACGCGGAACACGTCCCAGGAGGCGAACAGCGCGACCCCGGTCCGCTCGAGGTTCCACGACAGGCGCGCGTACTCGAGTACCGTGGGGTGCGGATTCTGAATGGCGTCGTTGTTGCGGATGCGGTCGTCCTGCGCGCGGCAGGTGAGGATCTCTGAGTAGCCGGGGTACGACTTGCGGAAACGGTTGGTGACCGTGACCGCGCTTCCCTTCTCCACGTTGCCCAGCACCACCCCGCGCGGGGCCAGCCGCCGCCACAAGAACGGCAGCAGCCGCTCGCGCCGCTGCTCCGGGGTTTCTGCCCACAGCTTCCGCCGCAGCGCTTCGCCTGGGGCCTTGTCCATGCCCGCCGCTTTCTCGCGCATCAGCATGGGGTCGATCCCGGTGAAGATCTCCTGCCGGCGCAGCCCGTCGGCAGTGACCAGGATGACGTTCTTGGTTTTTCGATCGGCCGCAGCAATCGAGCCCGCCAGCAGCAGAACGACAAGGAGCCTTCCCATTCAGCCAATATAACCCAGGCAGCAGGCAGTCGATCTTGTCGCGCGGCGCTTGGTCGGAACCGTATTCGCCTCAGCCGGATCTAACCTCGCTCCGTCCGTGGAGGGAACCGCGGCGGCGGCAATAA
>JACQDI010000958.1 GCA_016201195.1 Acidobacteriota bacterium
CCCTCGCGGGGGAAGATGAGCAGCTCGACAGTCGTCCCGTTGCGCTTCAGCGCGCGGTACATCTCGACCGACTGCGGCATAGGCACGCGCTCGTCGCGCTCGCCGACCATGATCAGCGTGGGCGTGGTGACCTTCTGGGCGTAAAAGGCGGGTGATTGTTTCAGGTAGGCGTCAATCGGGGCTTTTTCGCCCCACGGATCGCCCCCGAACCAGAAGCCGCGGTGCGCCCGGCTGTCGCTCTGCGAATACATGGAGATCCAGTTGGCCGCCCCGGCTCCGGAGCTGGCCGCCTTGAAGCGGTTGGTATGAGTCACCAACCAATTGGTCATGTGGCCGCCGGCGCTCCAGCCCATGATACCCAGCCTGTCCGGGTCGGCGAGGCCGTCGCGGATCAGCGCGTCGATGCCGGCCAAAACATCGTCGGCGGAGTTGCGCCAGTAGTTGCCTTTCATGTCCCGCAGGAAGTCGTTACCGTAGCCGCTCGAGCCGCGATGGTTGGGCAGGAAGACCATCCAGCCGCGGCCGGCCCAGTGCTGCGCGTAGCCCGTCCCGTAGGCCGCGAAGTTCAGCCGCGAAGAGGACTGCGGGCCGCCATGCACCTGCGTGACGAGCGGGTATCGCTTGCCCGGCTCGTAACCCACGGGATAGACCAGCACGCCGTCGAGATCCGCGCCGTCCTTGCCTTTCCAGCGGTACGCCGCCATGCGGCCCAGGGCCGCTTGTTGAAGCTGCGGGTTGAGGTTGGTGAGGCGGCGGTCGCCGGCCCACAGGTCACCGGGCGTCGCTGGATCTGTAATCACTGCTACCCAGCGGTCCGGGCCGGCGGCGTAGTGGAACTCGGAAACAGTTTTGGGACCGGAGGTTACAGCCTGCGGCGTGCGCTGGTCCGGCCGGAGGCGGTAGAGGTTGGCCTCCAGGCCGGTGTTGGCGACCAGCAGGATCCCCTGCTCGGCGAACTCGGCGGCCATCACCTCGCCGCGAAAATCCGGGGCGAGCAGCCGCGGCCGGCCGCCGGAGGCCGGCATCACAAACGCGGCGCCCTGGTTGTATCCGTCGGACAGAGCGGGGTCCGAGCGGGCGATAAAGAGCAACTGGTTGCCGTCGGGCGAAACGCGCACGTGGCTTTCCCCGACCCGGTTGTCGGTGAGCCGCTTCTTTTCGCCGCTGGCCAGATCGAGCCGGTAGATTTCGGCTTGGCTGGTCGAATCGAGCAGCGGCGACGGCGCGGCCACGTAGAAGAGGCTTCGCCCGTCCAGAGCGGCGGTGAACTCGCGGACATCAAAGGCGCCTTCGGTCAGCCGTTTTTCCTTGCGGCCCTCGAGCGGGATTTCCCACAGGTGCGAGTTGGGCTTGTTCTGGTCAAACACAAACGCGTCGTCCAGCCCGCGGTTCGGTGGCTTCTCGGGGGCCACAAAGTAGAGCCGCGAGCCGTCCTTGGACCAGGCAAGGCGGGAAACCGCGGTGTCGTGACGGGTCCACTGTTCGGCCTCACCGCCACCCACGTGCTGGACGAAAGCCTGGTTGTGCTGCCCGGCGCGGCGCAGGAAGGCGAACCGCGCGCCGTCGGGCGACCACACGGGCGCGGTCTCACCCCCCCCGTTGGTCATCTTGATGCTCTCACCCCCCGCCGCCGGGATCCGCCAGATGTGACTAACCCTCCGGTTGGTCTTCCAGTCGGCGATGGAGATCTCGAAGAGCACCTGGCTGCCGTCGGGGGAAAGCCGGGCGCTCTGCGGCGTTTCGAGGGACAGGATCTCCAGTAAGGTAAGCGGCTTCTGGGCCGTCGCCGCGGCCGCCCCCCACCCCAGCACACAAGCCACTAGCCACAGGCATTTGCGCATTTAACGCGCACTATACCACAATGTGGGCGACGAGCTATGCTCCGGTCCCTGCTGCTGGTCTTGCCATCCACCCTGATCCTTGCCCTCGTGGGGTTTGCGGTCATGATTCCGGTGACCTGGATCCTGCGGGACGTCCGGCCGCTGTACGCGGTGGCACGGATGGTGGTGCGGGTGATTCTGCGCCTGGCCGGGGTGCGGATCGACGTGCGCGGGCCGGATCCGTGGCTGGCGCCCCAGCCGTGCATTTACGTGGCTAACCACACCAGCAACGTGGATCCGCCGGCGGTGTTCCCCTACCTGCCGCGGGTAGTGATCATGGGCAAGGCGGTGGTGTTCCGCTGGCCGCTGCTGGGGCACGCCCTGAAGCTGGCCGAGTTCATCCCCGTCGAGCGCAACGAGCCAGAGTCGCGGCGCCAGGCTTTGGAGGCGGGCGTGCAACGGCTCCGCAAGGGTCTGTCGCTGCTGATTTTCCCGGAAGGCACCCGCAGCCCGGACGGGAGGCTGCTGCCATTCCGCCCCGGGCCTTTTACGATGGCGCTGGAGACGCACGTCCCCATCGTGCCGATCACGGTGATCGGCACGCGGGACATTATGAGCAAGGGGAAACTCGGTATCCGCCCCGGCCGGGTGCGGCTGGTGTTTCACCCGCCGATTTCGACCGCGGGCCTGACGCCGGCGGACCGGGACACGCTGATGCAGCAGGTGCGCGACGCCATTGGTTCGGCGCTGTAGTCGCTACGCTGTTTTCAGCTTGCTCCTGGCAGGCACCAAACGGAGCTCCACCCTGGCGTTGAGGGCGGCGGCAATCCGCGTGAGCATTGAGAGGGAATGCCCGTCGTAGTCCGCGTCTTCCAGACTGGCGATTACGGGCTGTTTAGTCCCGACTAAATCGGCGAGTTGTTTCTGCGTAAGCCCGGCTCGGGTCCGGGCGTGGTCGATCATCGACGCGACCTCGGCGTTGATCGTTTCCTGATCATTCATTCGGCGTAGTTCCGCGTCGTCACCGATCATGCGATCGATGATCTTAAGAGCGTCCTTAGTCAAGAATATAGTTAACGCACCAGAGCCGTGCGGGTTACCATTCTAAGGCGTAACAGGCTGACTCCTCGTTACTCGCTCACTTCCGGGCAGCCCCAGTGCTCGCTCCAAAAGGCCGAGGTGAGGACAGGATCCTTCGTCACTACCCGGACAGGGGAACTGGTCACGCGGTCCAAGAGAAGCCAGTTGGCCTCGCCGTCCACGATCTCGTATGTGAGTGCACCTCGCAGTACTTCGCTGACGACCCTTGCGGTATCTTCGACTGAGCGCGTTACCATGACTCCCCGCGCAACTCCGTCGATCGGCGAGGTTTGGAGCGCCAAGGGGTGAATATCCCTAAAGGTAAGCGCACGTCGCTCCAGCTTAAGGATCTTCTCCACTGCAAACTTTGCGGGATCCCCGGCGGCAAGTTCCGGATCGTATCCCTGGCGAATCAGTTCCATCTCCACTTCAGCTTGAGAAAGTTCCTGCACGACGTCCGGAGCGTCTTTTCCGATTACGAAGGCCATCACGTCGGCCTTGGTTCTTTCTGGCCCACGCAGAGTCACCATCTCAGCGGAAGCAAGGAGACCCTGTTCGCCGAGGTCGTCGATGAATTCGTTACGATCTCGATCTGCCCGGGCCGCCTGGTCGATAGCCCGGTACAGTTTCTGAAGGCCCGTCACGTGCTCAAATAGCCGCGCGACATACACCACCACAGGCTTTCGCTGGGCCAAGGTCACGCCGGCCTCGGAGTCCTTGCCGAAGGTGTCCGCCTCCTGGGCGTTGTAAACGCTCAGGTGCGCTCGTTTAATCATCAGA
>JACQDI010000085.1 GCA_016201195.1 Acidobacteriota bacterium
ACGCCGGACCAGATCTGGGGCTTGAGCGTGACGGCCAGGCCCAGCTCGTGCGCCGCGCGGATCGTGCGAATCACGCGGTCGTCGGTTTCACCGCCCAGCACCTGAAGACGCGGCTCGCCGCGGCCAAGCGTGCCGGCATAGGGCACCACGGCCACGGTGTTGGCCCCCAGCTCCCGCAGCCGTCTCAACTGCCGGATGGCGCGATCGGAGCCGTAGCCGAAGGCGGCGCCGTATTCGTGGGAGAGTGTGACGCCGCGATGAAACGTCAGGAGTGTGCGCAGCCTCGGCGCCACCGGCTGGAAGCGCCGTTCGTTTTCAAGCTGCCAGGTGTTCCACTCCGTCTCGAGTTCGGTCCCCGAGGCCGTGCTCCGGTAAAGGCTGGGGAGAATTTCGGTTCCGCGCCGCGCGACCTGCATCTCCACCCAGGCGCCACCTAGCGCGTCTCGCACCAGCGGTGAGAGATACGCAGCGCTTTGCTCGAGGACCTCGGCCAGAGGATAAGGGCCTTCCTCGCGGGTGATGCGGGCGGCGTAGGCCGCGAGCGGCGCTCCATGGAAGTCGCCGGCCGCGTAGCGGGCAATGGCGCGGGCCACCGGCTCCGAGGCCGGCTTTCCCCACACGCGGTTGAGCAGGGCCAGGGCATGGCCTCGCGGATCGGAATTCGTCACCAGAAGATGCACGCTGCGGCCGTCCACCGTATAGGTCGCATCGCTGCCCACTGCGGCTATCTTCCTTTCTGTCGAGGCGTAGAAAAAAGCATGTAGCGCGGGGTTGGGAGGAGGAATCCCCAGGCGGACGGCGAGCGCTGCCAGGCGCTGGTCGCAGGCCGCGGCCAGCTCGGTCTGCCGGGCTTCGGGGAGAGCGCCTTTCTCAAAGTGAAGCCGCCAGTAGCTCGACTGCCGGGAGACAAAATCCGCGCGGCGGAAGAAGCGGTCCAGATCCTGATAGTTGTAGATCCCGCCGCAGGCGAGGCCGAACGCGGCGACGATCACGGCTGCGCCCCGCCCGCCCAGCCGGAGCGGCTCGCCCGCACCGTGCAGTCCGAACAGCAGCGCCAGCAAGGCGGGGCTATAAAGCAGGGCTGTCCATGGCCAGCCCGGGCGGAAGAACCGGGAGAGAAAGAGCCCCACGATCACGAGCGGCAACACCCAGTGCAGGCGCGCCCACCGGGAACCGCCCGCCAAGCGGCGAGCTGCGAAATACGCCGCCGCCAGGCCCACTCCGATGCCCAGGACGCGCAGGTGTGGGGCCATCGCGGCGGCTCGCGCGGGCCATAGCACCCGCAGCGCTGCCCCCACCCCACCCGCGCCCGGCCCGGCCAGCCCGTTGAGCAGCAGCGCGTACAGAACACTCGACCACAGCGCGACGTAGATCGACCACAGCCGCAGCCAGCCCCGCGCGCGCCACGCCCCTATCAGCGCCAGCGCCATAAACGCGGCGCCGAACACCACCGCGCCTCCCTGGTGCAGCGCGTACAGCGCAGCCGAGCCCTCCCGCGGGAACCCGGTCATCACCCAAGGCAGGGCCCAATTTGCGCGGAAGCCATACAGGCTCACCTTGCCCAGCGCGCCCAGCAGCAGCGAGGACGAAATCCACACTCCCAGCGCCGACGCCAGGTAAGCCAGGTAGCAGCCGGCCGTGGCCACCGCGATGGAACCGATTCCTCTAAGCGCGCGCCCCAAGCCCCTTCATTCTACTGCCGGCTCCCGACTCCTGGCGGATCGCCGTCAATGATACTTGGTTTGGCTACCAAGTCCTGCCCGACTGCGAGCGTTCGGCAGTGGGATAGACGCCCTTCTCGGAAAGTGGCCCGCGTCATTTGCGAGTGGGTTCAAATCTCTTCTAGGTCACCGGTGGCAAATCCAGGTAGCGTATGCTATACATAAACTGGTGACGACGGTCTTCGTCGAAAGCGCCTTCCGGCACGGCTACGACGAAGATGATTTCTATGAGGTCCTGGAATCGAGGCCTTGGAAACTGCGGTCCCGGCGTGGGATCTCGGACGTTTACGAGCTGTACGGCCGCAACTACGTTGGCGACTATCTCCACGTCGCCTATCGGAGGGAGGGAGAACGATACGTCGTTTTCCACATCCGCCGGATGAGCGCCCGGGAGAAGCGCTCCTACGCGAAACATTTATGAAACGCAATCAAGCTTCCAAGGCATCCCGCAGTATCCGGCTCCCGCGGCGGAACGCGAGCTACGCGGAGCTGGACGACTTCTTCAGCCGCCACGACGGCACAGATCTGGTCGAGCACGGGATCATGGAGACCGACCCTGACCGGGAAGACCTGGACCGGATGCTGCTGGAGTATTGGAATCAGCCAAATACCAAGCAGTTGAACATCCGAATCCCGGCCACCGCCAAGCGCATGATCGAGCGGCTGGCCAAGCGGAAGACGGTGGAGGTTTCGACTCTGATCCGCATGTGGGTGATCGAGAGCATGCGCCGCGAGGCCCGGCAGCCTTAGCCAAGTGGCTCTAAACAGGCTACTTGTCTCACCGATCCGTGCTATAATCGGGTGAAATCTGTGAGCCTTCAGACTTTTTGCCTCAGAGGGGCGTCATTCAGAATCGGGAGTCAAAGTTGATTTTCCGCGAGGTCGAGGACCGCGACCTGGTATTGGCTGCGCGCCAAGGGAACGTCGAGGCCTACAACGGCTTGGTGTCCCGCTGGGAGAAGCGCGTCTACAACTACCTGCTGCGCGTGGTCAAGAACCGGGAAGACGCCCTCGACCTGAGCCAGGACACGTTTCTGAAGGCATACCGCTACCTGGGGAAGCTGGACGATGTGGAGCGCTTCCCGCAGTGGTTGTTCCGCATCGCGCACAACGAGGCCTTTTCCCAGTTCCGCAAGGACAAAGGGGAGCTGGAAGAGCAAGCCGAGGAGCGCGGCGGCGGGATGGCCGTGCCGGTGGCGGGCCGGGCGGTCTACCCGCTCGAGCTGGAGCTGGCGGTGGCAAGCGCCCTCGACCGGTTGAGCCCGGACCAGCGCGAAGCCGTGGTGCTGAAGGTTTACCAGGGCTTCAAGTTCGACGAGATCGCCCAGATCCAGTCCTGCCCGGTTTCCACCGTCAAATCCCGTCTCTACGCGGCCTTTGATCTCCTCAAGACTGTTTTAGCGCCCGTAGGGTAAGCCTCTGGCTTGCCCCGGCGGAGGTTTGAAATGAGTTGCTCGCCTTTCGATTTGCGTGACTATTGGTTTGAAGAGCTTAGCGTCGCCGAGCGCCGCGAGGTGGAGTCCCACCTGAGCGCCTGCACGGCCTGCCGCGAGGAGTTGGCTCGCCTGCGCTCGACCCACGCCGCGCTGCTGCGCCTTCCGGACGAAGAAATCCCGCGGCGCATCGCGTTCGTATCCGACAAGGTCTTCGAGCCTTCGCGCGCCGCCCGCTGGTGGGCGGCGTTCTCGCTGCGCGTGCCCAAGCTTGCCTTCTCCATGGCCCTGCTGCTGGCCGTGTTCTTCGGAGGGGCGTGGCTCTCGAAACCCTCCCTCACCGTCGAGGGCGGCCAGTGGCAGATCGCCTTCGGAGGCAACACCACCACCGAGACCCGCCATGCTGACGACATGAAGGCCATCGAGCAGAGCTTCGAGCTGCTCAACAAAGAGATGCAGCTTCTCTACCGCCAGTCGGCCGAGATCCGGCCGGCCGCGTACCGCCAGTGAACGCCATGCTGCTTCCCACTGTATTCTCCGTGCTGCTCGCCGCCCAGGGCGTCCCCGACGGACGCGCCTTCCGCGCCACGCTGAAAACCGCCGAGAGGGCCACCGACGACCGTATCCAGCAGATGACCTCCCGCACCCCCTTTGCTCTGCTCGGCAACACCCGCGGCGCCTACCTCTCCGGCTACGGGGCGGTGTTCACCCTGGAGGTGAATCTGGTTCCGGTAGCCGCCATCAGTCCCTTTCGCCCCCCCTATTCGCCGCCGGAGATCAAGACATTGAACCAGCAGAAGCGGGAGAAGCTCGCCTCGCTGCGGGCCGCGATCCGCCAGTTGTTGATCGAGCAGGCCGGGGTGCTCACCCTGGTCCCGCCCGCCGAGAAAATCGCCATCGTGGTCACCCTGTTCAATTTCAGCTGGGAGGACACCACCGGCCTGCCCTCGCAGGTGGTGATGCAGGCTTCGCGGCAAACACTGCTCGACCTGCAGGCCCGTCGCGCCGGGCCCGATGCACAGGAGCGGGCCATCGAAGTGAGGGACTTCTGATGGACAACCGTTTAGGCCAGATACTGATCCGGCGCGGCCAGCTCCAGGTGGCCGACCTGGAGAAAGCGCTCGAGTTGCAAAAAGAGAGGCCCCTCGACAAGCTCGGCAAGATCCTGGTGGATCTCGGTTTTGTCGCCCTGCGCGACGTGCTGGCTGCGCTCGCCGAGCAAATGGAGATTCCGTTGGTCTCGGCCCAGCAGTTTCCGGCCGTCTCGCCGGAGCTCGAAGGAATCGCCCCCCGCTACATGCGGCAATTCAAGTTCCTTCCGATCGAACTTGAGAATTCCACGGTCACCCTGGCCATGGCCGATCCGCTGGACTTCGAAACCATCAACACCGTCCACCTGTTCACCAAAATGCAGGTGCGCACGGCGCTCGCCGCCGAGCAGGAGATCCTCGACGCCATCGAAAAATACTACGGCGAGAGCGAGCAGAACGTGACTGCTGGCGTGGCTGAGGCCGGCGTTTTTGAAGAAGAGCAGGAAATCGAGCACCTGCGCGACATCGCCAGCGAAGCGCCGGTCATTCGCCTGGTCAACTCCATGATCGCCCTGGCCCTGGAGCGGCGGGCGAGCGACATCCACATCGAGCCGTTCGAAAAGGAATTCCGCATCCGCTACCGCATCGACGGCGTGCTGCACGACCAGGAACCGCCGGCCCGCGAGCTGAAGGCCGCCGTCACCTCGCGGCTCAAGCTGATGGCCAAGCTCAACATCGCCGAGCGCCGGCTCCCGCAAGACGGCCGCATCAAGCTGAAAGTGCTCGGCCACGAGGTGGACCTGCGCGTCTCCACGCTTCCCACTCTCTACGGCGAGAGCGTGGTCATGCGCCTGCTCGACCGCAGCGCGGGCGACTTCTACGATCTCCAGAAGCTGGGCTTCGACCAGCACATGCTTTCGCGCATGGAGTATTACACATCGATACCGCACGGCATCTTCCTGGTCACCGGTCCCACCGGCAGCGGCAAGTCAACCACGCTCTACTCGGCGCTGAAGCGCATCAACCTGCCCGACAAGAAGATCATCACCATCGAGGACCCGGTCGAGTACCAGATGGACGGTATCAATCAGATCCACGTGAACCCGCAGATCGGGCTGACCTTCGCCTCCGGGCTGCGCCACATCGTGCGCCAGGACCCGGACGTGATCATGGTGGGCGAGATCCGCGACCGGGAGACCGCCGACATCGCCATCCGCGCAGCGCTGACCGGCCACTTCGTTTACTCGACGCTGCACACCAACGACGCGCCGAGCGCCATCACCCGGCTCACCGACATGGGCGTCGAGAATTACCTGATCACCTCGTCGCTGGTGGCCGTGCTGGCCCAGCGCCTGGTCCGCCAGATCTGCCGCGAGTGCAAGCAGCCGCGGGGAACCGTGCCCGCTCCCGACGGGCGGATGGTCGAGACCTGGCGCGGAGAGGGCTGCCCCCGCTGCATGGGCACCGGCTTCGTCGGCCGCGTGGGAATCTTCGAATTGATGGAGCTCGACGAGGAGCTCCGCCGACTGATCATGGCCAACGCCGACGCCGGCCAGTTGACGGTGGCCGCCCGCCGCGGCGGCATGCGCAACCTGCGCGAGGACGGCTGGGAAAAGGTCGCCGACGGCACCACCACGGCGCAGGAAGTCATGCGGGTGACGCAGGAGTTCTAGGGCGGGAAGCGGCGCATTTCGAGAGACTTAATTAATTAAAGAGCGCGCGCCAGACGGGTCCAACAGCCCCATCGATCTTTGATCTGAGCCCCTCCGAGAGGCCGCGGCTCGCAGCGATCCAGAGGTCGTTACCGACAGGCGTGCTGGCATGCTCGCGCTATAGTTGATTTCATGCTGGCGGTCCTGCCTATTTCACACGCTTGAGAAGCTTGTTATAGGCTTCGTGACTGCCGATCCAGAACCAATAATACACGTCGCCTTTTCGGCGCGCGATGGCCCGATAAGAACGGCCGATTTCCACCGTGTAGACTTCCCCTTTGCGCGTGAAGCCGAGCGAAGGATGGCCGGGAAGGTCCAGAAAGAGCCGAAACTGCTTGTCGGCTAATCGCCGCACGTCCTCGGGAAGAGCTTCGTAACACCTCCAGAAGGAGGGCTTCGGAATGTTTCTACCGGGCTCGCTCACGAGGCCGCGTCACTTTAAAGTCTTCCAGATGCCCATGATCGATCTTTCGGTCCACATCTTCCAGAAGGGCCATGCCTGCTCCGCCTGGGGAGAAGTCCGCCTCGATTTGAGCATCCCACGCCTTCCGTTCTTGTTCGCTCAACCAGCGCAGGAGGGCCGTCTTCTCGTCTGCAGCAAGGTCTTCAATGGCTACCTTGATAGCGTGAAGCGTCATGCCTTTAGGATAGCTGGAATAACAGAAGAAGACAACCGCAAGCACGGGGTGGATCCGAACAAATGGCGTCAACAACCTTCCTTGATGCGTAAGCGCTCGGCCCCAAAAGAAGATACTGCACAGAGGTAGTCATCGAGCGCCGCCTCCCATTACGGGATCACCTCAAACTCCTGCTCCCGAAAGTGCTCGTCGAAGCAGAAGACGGTATGCACGCCGAGTTGCCGCATCACCTGAAAGCTGGCGCAGTCCACCACGCTGAGCTTTCTTTTGCCCGCCGCAAGCACTGCTTCCACCGCTGCTTGATGCCGGGCTTCATCGATCCAGTGGATTTCAAGGAGCGGCGCGACGCTTTCGTGGAAGGCGCGGAGGTCCGCAAGTCCCAGCCGGCGCTGGAGCAAAGCGCTCGTCTCCAGCAAGACGTAATTGGTGGTGAGCAGGGGAGCTCCATCCCCCACGAGTCGATGCCAAGTTTCGGCGGCGCGTGCGTGATTCGTATCGTCCCGATCGAACACAGCATGAATCGCTGAAGTGTCGACGAACGTCGTCACTTCAGGTAATCCTCGGCGAGGTACTTGTCGTGATTCACGCTCACGTCGGTCAAGCCCGAGGAAGACATGCCGACGACGCTCAAAGCCCGCTTAACCAGTTACTCGCGCGTGGGACGGCGCTGGGCGCGAAGGTAAAGCTCAACGCTCTGGCGGACCAGGTCGGCAATGGATTTGCCCGTTTGCGCCGAAAGCTGCCGGAGCGCCTGGAGTTGCGGCTCGGTGAGCTGTACTTGGGTTCGGATCATACCATCATGATAGCATAACAGCCGACATGATGCCCTCGTGGCAAATTTGCAAGGTCCGGCTGGCAGAACTGACCCCTACCGGATTTTTCGGTCTTTTCACTCACGTTCCGCGTCTTTCGTTTTGAGGTCTGTGGCCACCACCTTCACCTACCGCGCCGTCGCCCCCGACGGGAAGGTTCGCACCGGCACCCTCACCGGGGATGACGACCGGGCCGTGGCCCGCGAGCTGCAGCGCCAGGGGCTGACGCCGCTCGCCGTCTCGAGCGGCAAGGGGCAGGCGGTCGGCTTCCAGTTGCCGCGGTTCGGGCGCGGGAAGCGGGCCCGGGACGTCCTGTTCTTCAGCCAGGAGCTCTCCACCCTGCTGGGGGCCGGCGTGCCGCTCGATCGCGCGCTCAGCATCACCGCCGAGCTGACCGAGCGGCGCCAGTTCCGCGACGTGGTCGGCGAGGTCTTGCGGACGCTGAAAGGCGGGCGCAGCCTGGCCGACAGCCTGGCCACCCACCGCGAGTATTTCTCCGACCTCTACGTGAATATGATCCGCGCCGGGGAGGCCAGCGGGTCGCTCGCCACCGTCGCCGAGCGGCTGGCGGAGTTCGAGCGCTCGCGCGACGAGCTGCGCAGCTACATCATCGGCTCCATGATCTATCCGGCGCTGCTGGCCTCGGTGGGCACAGCGTCCATTTTCATCCTGCTCAACTTCGTGATCCCGCGGTTCGCGGCGGTGTTTGCCGAATCGCACATCCCCATGCCGCTGCCCACGCAGGTCCTCATGCGCGTGAGCGAGGCGGTGAGGTCCTACGGGCTGCTGGCGATCGGGGCGGCGGTGGCGGCGGTGGCGGGCGCGCGGCTCTACATCCGCACCCCGGCCGGGCGGCTCCGCTGGGACCGCCTGCGGCTGCGTATCCCGCTGTTGGGGGAGGCGCTGCGCAAGGCCGATACGGCGCGGTTCGCCCGCTCCATGTCGACGCTGGTGGCGAGCAGCGTGCCGCTGGTGCAGGCCCTCTCCATCGCCCGGGCCATCCTCGCCAACAAGATCATCGCCCAGTCGCTCGACGCTGTCGCTCAGGGCGTCAAGCGCGGCGAAGGCATCGCCGGGCCGCTACGCCGCGCCGGGCAGTTCCCGGC
>JACQDI010000086.1 GCA_016201195.1 Acidobacteriota bacterium
TGCTCCCCCTGCTCGAGCCGGGCCAGGACACGGTCGGCGTCCACGTCAACGTCTCCCATTTGGCCGCCACCCCACTGGGCATGAAGGTTACCTTCCGGGCAACGCTGAAGGCGATCGACCGCCGCCGCCTCACCTTCGCCGTCGAGGCCCACGACGAGAAGGAGAAAATCGGAGAAGGCACCCACGACCGCTTCATCATCGACGTAGCCCGCTACGCCGAACGCCTCATTGCCAAGTTCGGGAATCCCTAGCGCACCACCCACTTGATCACCACCGCGGTCCGAATGCGCTTCACGCTCCGCAGGTAGAGCCGCTTCCAGTTGTTGGCTGGGCTAGGTCCTTCTACGACTGCAAACGCATCTGTCTGAAGCTCGATCGAGACCGGAACGCCCGGCAGTTCGCCGGTCAGTCTCCCTACTGAGACCTGATCCCGCTCGATCTTCACGAGCAAGCCCTTTTCGATCTGCCCGGACCAGATTAGCGTGCCCGCCGAAGGCCCCTGGTAAGGAGCTGGCTGCTCTCGCACCGGGGCCGGAGCCGGCGCCTCCACGGCCGGCTCGGCGGGAGCCGTCGCTCGCGGTGGCGGAGCGGGTTCGGATGTATCGGGCCGGAACGGCACAATGCCCTTGCGGGCGGGAGGCGGCCTCTCAGGCGTGGCCTCCGGCGGCGGCGGCGGCTCCGACGCTGCCTGGGCCGGAGTCGCGGCCGGTGGTGCAGACACCGGCGGCTTCACCACTGGCGCCGAGGTTGGCGGAGTCACCGGAGCCGCCCGCTTCTCGACCGGAGGAGGAGTCTCTCGGATCGCCGGTGGGGCAGGAGTCGGCGGCGAAGGCGCGGTCGCGGGCGGCGCCGGCGCCGGGGCAGGCGCCTCCTGTAGCGTCACGCTGGCCTTCTCCGCCGGACGATTCAGCAAGTAGACCCGGTACCCCAGCAACCCGACCGCCACCAGCAGCACGACCAGCGCGGCCACCCAGCGCCCGGTCGACGATTTCGGCTTGGCCTGCGTCGCCTGGGCCGGCTGCATCGGGGCGCCGCAGTGGTCGCAGAATTTCTGGCCCGCCGGGACAGAAGCACGGCAGTTTGCGCAGGTCATACAGATATTATCCCTCACCTGTTCGGTATAATTGCGGGCGCATGAAGCTGCTGTATTGCCTGCTGCTGGCCCCGGCCGCCGCCCTCGCTGCCGTTGGCGTCGACCTCACTGCCTACCGCGCCGGACCCATCCGCGTCACCAAGCAAGAGACCGCCCTGGTGGTCGAGTGGAACGATGAGTCCTCCCGGCCGTGGCGTGCGGTGTTCTCTCTCAACCCAGAACAGCCGCTGATCCGCGAAATCACAAGCGGCCCCGCGCGCGTGATCGAAAACGCCACGCCGCTCTACGCGGCAACCACCGGCAAACGCCGTGGCGGCTGGGACGCCTTCTTCGACCACCCCGGCCGCCGCCCTGAGGAGATCCAAAGCTTCACCGGCAAGTTCCGCCTCACCGCCGCACGCGCCCGCACCACGGGCAACCGAGTCGAGGTCGCCTTCGATGGTCTCGAGATGGGCCTGTTCTCCGGCGCGCTCGCCTACACCTTCTTCCCCAACTCGCGCCTGGTGAAGCAGGAGGCCCTGGTGAAGACCTCCGAGCCCGACGTCGCCTACTTCTATAACGCCGGCATCCGTGCAGAGGCGAGCGAGCCGCGTTTCACCTGGTATGACACCAGCGGCCAGCGACAGTCCTCCGGCGCCGGCTCGTCCCTCACCCCGATCGAGGTCCGCTACCGGGCCCTGGCCGCCGAATCGGGCGGCGCGAGCTTCGCCGTCTTCCCGGCGCCGCATCAGTATTTCTTCGCCCGCGACGTGACTACCAATCTCGGCTACCTATGGCGCCGCGCTGAGAAGGGGTTCCTCGAGATGGGCATCCGCCAGCTCACCGACGATGGGACGCGCTACTACCCATGGATGAACGCGCCGCCCGGCACGGAGCAGCGCCTGGCCATGTTTCTCCTGCTGGGAACCTCGGGCGACCGCCTGGCCGAGGTGCTGCGTTACACCAACCAGGATCGTTTCCCGGCGCTGCCCGGTTACCAGACCATGGCCACCCACTGGCACTTCGGCTACTCGGTGCTCGCCATGCGCGACGGCTTCGACAAGGTTCCTTTCTTCAAGCCGGTGCTGAAGCAGATGGGCGTGAACATCGCCATGATCATGGAATTCCACGGCGACGGTCACCCGGGTGACACCGGCAACGCGCGGCTCGAGGAGCTCGACGCCATGTTCCGCGTTTGCCGCGAGCACTCCGACCGCGAGTTCCTCATCCTGCCCGCCGAAGAGGCCAACGTGTACCTCGGCGGCCACTGGACCTTGTTTTTCCCGCACCCGGTCTGGTGGTATCACCGCCGCCCCGAGGGCCGCCCGTTCGTCGCCGAGGATCCCCGCCGCGGCAAGGTCTACAGCATCGGCAGCTCGGCCGACATGCTGGAGCTGGTCCGCCGCGAGCAGGGCTTCATGTGGCAGACCCACCCGCGCACCAAGGGCTATGTGTTCAAGATCGACGAGACCCACGAGCTTTACGCCCACATGAACGTGAACTACCTGCGCCTCCCCTCGCTACCCGCGTTCGAAGACTACACCCCCGTCGCTCGCGCTCTCGAAAAGGGCGACTACTTCATCACCACTGGGGAGGTCCTGATCCCCGAGCACTCCATCACCCCCGACGGGGTTCGCGCCCGCGTCCGCTGGACCTTCCCCCTCGCCCTGGCCGAGATCGTCTGGGGCGACGGCGCCTACACCAAGCGCCACCTCATCTCCCTCCACGACACCGCCTCGTTTGGCGAATCCTCCTTCGACTGGAAAAACCCCGCCAAGGACTGGAAATGGATGCGCCTGGCCGTGTGGGACACCGCCGGCAACGGCGCCTTCACCATGCCCGTCAGGCGGTGAGCCTCGGATTGTTCTAACTTCGAATGTGGCACTATGGGGGGAGTGCCCAAAACGAGAGCACTGCTGGCGAGTGTATTGTTCAGTACCTCGATCCTGACTGCGCAGACGCGAGGTAAGTGCACGGCAGGTCCCCCTTGGAGTGCAGTACCATAGTTGTGTGAGACCAAGGAGAGGATATGCCGTTCACACTGCCCCCATTACCTTATGCTACAGATGCTCTGGAGCCACATATCGATCGGATGACCATGGAGATCCACCATGGCAAGCACCACAATGCATACGTCACAAACCTGAACAAGGCATTGGAGTCGACGCCGGATCTGGCCGACAAGACCTTGGAGGAGCTGCTGGCGAATAACTGTGCGGCTGTGCCGGAGAGTATCCGCACTGCGGTGCGCAATCATGGCGGCGGCCACACGAACCACACGCTGTTCTGGCAGATCATGGCCCCGAACGCCGGTGGGCAGCCCGCGGGCGCGCTGGGCCAAGCGATCCAGGGAGCCTTCGGAGATTTCAATAGTTTCAAGGAGAAGTTTACGGCCGCGGCTGTGGGCCGGTTTGGCTCCGGCTGGGCGTGGCTCCTGAAAACCCGCACCGGCCTGGAGATCACCTCTACCGCCAACCAGGACAGCCCACTCATGGAAGGGAAGATGCCGCTCCTCGGCCTCGACGTCTGGGAGCACGCCTACTATCTCAAGTACCAGAACCGCCGCCCCGAGTACGTCGCTGCCTGGTGGAACCTCGTAAACTGGCCGGAGGTGAGCCGGCGCTTCCAGGCAGCATGACCACGAATCTCAGGTCAAGCAGCAAAGCTCGCAAAGGCCGCCGAGAACACCTTTGCGGGCTTGGCGTCTTGGCGTGAGATTCCGGGTTTCACACTTGTAACGCCTTATTGATCGCCCACCTGCAACTCAATATGGGCAAGGTGGACGCTGCCGAGAAGCTTGCTCGACCAGGCGCTCCAGATGTTCCCTGAGTATCACTACGCACTGGCTAACCTGGCCAAGGTCCGCACCGCCCAGCAGAGGCACGCCGAGGCCGCCGACCTGCTCCACCGCCGCTATCAGGCCGCCCCGCACCCGGAGAACCTCTACGACCTGGCCGAGGCTCTCGAGCGCGCCGGCCGCGCGCAGGAGGCCAGCCAGGCCTTCGCCGAGTTCGAGCGCCGCTCCCGCGCGGAGATGGATACGGCCGACAACTCGAACCGCGAGCTGATCTTCTACTACGCCGACCATGCCCGCAAGCCGCCCGAGGCGCTGGCCGTCGCGCGCAAGGAGATCGCCCGGCGTCACGATGTCTACACCCTCGACGCCTACGCCTGGGCGCTCTATGCAAACGGTGATTACTCCGAGGCGCACCGGCAAATTGAAAAAGCCCTGGCCGCCGGCGTAAAGGACCCCAAGCTTCAGTCCCACGCCGACGCCATCGCCTCAAAGCTCAAGGGCCAGGCCCCCGCCTCCGGGCGGGCACAGCCTTTTAGGCTGCCGGGCCGAGACGGCAGGCTGGAGAGCCTCCGCCTCAGAAATGTCGCTTCATGCGGTCCTTGATGCGGCGGGCCAGCTTCTCGATCTCCTCGGCTTTCTTCATCGTGCGCAGGTCGAGAACCTGGTAGTCTTTCTTCTCCAGGTCCTCCTTGAGCTCGGCGGCCAGCTCGGCCAACTCGGCCGCATCGGACTTGGATTTTTCGAAATCGGCCTTGAGAATCTCCCGCCGCTGGCTCTTGCCGCTAGGCAGTAAGACGTCGGACTTCTCCTCCGGAGGGGACGGGGGCGTTGGCCGCTGGGCTCCCAGCAGCAATAGCAGGATCATCGTTCCGATCGGCAGCATGCTCCTATCATACCCGCCTGTTAGAATGGCGGGTTATGCCGTCGATCGGTGTAGGCATTGTAGGGCTGGGCAACGTGGGCAGCGGCACGCTTTCCATCCTGCACGAAAACGCCCGGCAGATCCAAGAGAAGCTGGGCTTCGAGCTCGTGGTGAAGGCCATCTGTTCGCGCTCGCTTGCGGAGCGCGAGCCCGCCGTCGCCCGCTTGTTTCCCGACGTGCTGCGCACCACCCGGTGGCAGGACGTGGTCTCCCATCCCGGCGTCCGGATCGTCGCCGAGCTGGTGGGAGGCACTGGGGTGGCGGCAGAGATCGTTTCGGAGGCCATCCGCCACGGCAAGTCCGTGGTCACTGCCAACAAGGAGCTGATGGCCGCCGAAGGCCCGCGGATCTGGGACGAAGCCATCCGGGCGGGCATCTGCCTGGCCATGGAAGCCAGCGTAGCCGGCGGCATCCCTATTCACGCCGTGCTGCGGGAAGGCATCTCGGGCGACCGCGTGGAGGCGCTGATCGGCATCCTCAACGGCACCTGCAACTACATCCTCACCGAGATGGAGAGGCGGGGCGAGCCGCTCGACGTCATCCTCGCTGAGGCGCAGCGGCTGGGCTACGCCGAAGCCGATCCCAGCGCCGACATCGACGGCTACGATGCCCGCTCCAAGCTCTCCATCCTCGCCGCGCTGGCTTATGGGGTCCGGGTGCTGCCCTCGGACATCTACCTGGAGGGGATTCGCCGGATCTCGCCCATGGATTTTTCTTACGCTCACCGGCTAGGCCACACCATCCGCCTGGTAGGTACGGCGCGGCAGACCGACGCGGGACTGCTGCTGGCGGTGCGCCCGGCGCTGGTTCCGCTCTCCACCATCCTGGCCTCGGTGGACGGCGCTTACAACGCCATCTGGGTGAAGGGCGTCCACGGGGCCGACACGTTCTACTACGGCAAAGGCGCCGGGCCACAGCCCACCGGCGTGGCGGTGGTGAGCGACTTGATGCGGGTGGCCCGCGAGATCGTCAACGGCAGCCCGGAGCGCGTCTCACCGTTTGCCCACGACCGCCTGCGCGAGTACGCGCCCATCTCCATCCATCACCAGGTCCGGCCCTACTACCTGCGCTTCCGCGTGGTGGATCGCCCAGGAATCATCGCCGCTCTCGCCGCCATCCTGGCCTCGGCCCACATCAGCCTGGAGGCCGTGCTGCAAGAGCCCTGCACCAACAAGCAGGACCTGCCCTTCGTGATCACCCTGGAGCCCAGCTCCGAACGCGCCGTCCGCGAGGCGGTGGAAAAGATGAGTGGGCTGGACTTTCTGCTCGAACCCCCTCTGGCGCTGCCCATGGAGCCGCCGCTGGGATAGGCGGGAAGCGTTACTCCACTACGAGGGCGTACTCGCGAACCCCGGCGAGGCGCACGAAGAACGCCCCCGGGCCGAGGCGCGCACCGCGGACCGGAACCTCCAGCCATTGGCCCCCCGTTCCAGCGGCGGTCCCGGACCAGACGAGCTCGCCCGATTCGGTCACGATGCTGACTTGATAGATCTCGCTAGGACTCAGGCCGCGCAGGTCCAGTTTGAGCAAAAAGGGCTTTCCCGCCACGGCGACAGGAATCTTCGACCCCGCTCCGCCCCCGGCGCGATACGCGGCCAGCTCCACCACCGGCAGGCGGTCCGGCGACGACCGCTCGATTCGGGCCCGGGGCGGCGCCGCCGGCCGCAGGCCGAACGTCACCAGCAGGGCGACCCCCGCCAGCGCCGCGCCCAGGCTCCAGGCCTGCAACGCGACAGGCCAGACTTCACGATCCTCCAATTGGTAGCGCTCGGCGACGCACGCCTCCAGGATCGCCGCGACCGGCCGCCGGTCTTGCTCGAGCCTCTCCACACAGTGCGGGCAGGCCAGGAAGTGGTCTTCGAATTCCGCTTGCACCTGCGGCTGCAACTTTCCGGCCAGATACCAGTCGACGATGTCGTTTCGCTCGATCTGCGAGTGCGTCATCGAAACCTTTCTGCTTATTTAGTGCCCTGAGGCCGCCGATTTTCTCAACAAAAGTTGCCGGCCGGGCTTTTTCCTTACCGCCTCCCGAACCAACTCTCCAAAACGCTGCTTGGCGCGGTTCTTGCGCAGGCGGAACTGCGTTTCGCTGACCCCGAGCTGGAAGCAGATCTGCTCCGCCGTCTGCCCCTCCAGGTAGAAGCGCATCAGGATCTCGCGGTCCACCTCCGGCAGCCCCCGGAGAATCTTCCGGGCAAACCGGCGCCGCTCGGCCCGCATCGCTTCCTGTTCCGGGTTCAGTCTTTCCCGCGGCTGGATCTGGGAGACGTCCTCGCTTGACAAGCCTTGACGCCGCTGGGCCTCAGTGAAGTAGCCGGCCAACTGGCGCTCCAGAATCGTGCGCACAAAGCCGGCCATGCGGCCCGGCTCGCGCAACTGCCCGTCGCGAATGGCGTTGACCACGGCCAAGAAGGTGTCGTGCACCTTGTCCTCGACGTCTTCGGTGCGCATATGATGCGCGAGGTAGAAACGCACACCTCGCTCGAAAACCGCATACAGGATCTCCTGGCCTGTCGTACCGCCGCTCAGGATTTCGGGCACCACGCGCTCCCACAGCGCGGTGCTTTCCGGGTTTTCAAGGTCGCCGGACATACTCCCCTTCGGGGGTCGAGTGGGACCCCATTAGGAAATAGGCCGCCCAGTAGCGCGGCTCCGCTCGCCAGTCGCCCGCACGAATCATCTCCCGCTGCGCCTGCCGGAGCGCCTCCGCACGGTCAACGGGGGCACCGGCGCGGCCGGCCAAGCTCCGGTAGAGGCGCTCCACCAGCGCGCCCTCTTCTTCGGGGACTCTCCACCGCGTGGCGCACACCGAACGGGCGCCGGCCGCCAGAAACGCGCGAGCCAGGCCCACCACCCCCGCCCCGGGCAGGTTCCGCCCGGTCCCGGAGTCGCACCCGTTGAGCAGGACCATCTCCGCC
>JACQDI010000087.1 GCA_016201195.1 Acidobacteriota bacterium
CCCTGCTCGAGCGTCAGGTTGAACCGGGTGAAGTTCACGCGCACCCCGCTGCGGTAGGAGTCGGTCGCGTCGCGCAGCCGCGTGGCCACCGGAAACTCGTTGCCGTCGCTGACGAACGTGGTCACCCCGCGCCCGAATCCCGAGCTGTGATAGTAGGCCAGGTACGGCGAGATGTGCGCGCCCGGCCGCAGCTCGATCTCAGTGTCAATCAGCCGCCGCTTCGTGTCAAGCGAGCGCTGGCTGAACAGCACGCCCTGGCCGAGGAAGGGGTTGGCGAACGAGGGGATCGAATTGAAGTAGCTGACGTTCCGGTAATCGAAGCGGAAGTTGTAGACGCCGCTCTTGGAGGCGTCGAGGCGGGCGGTGTTGTAAGGGTCTCCGCCCCAGGAGGTAGCTCGGGCGTCGAGGCGATGGTAGTAGCGGCCATTCGGGCGGCGGATGCTGACGTCGGCGCCAAACAGCTTCGGTCCCTCGCCCAGGTTGACCAGGCTGCGGTAGATGTCCTCGCTGCCGCCCTTGCCCAAGTGGACCCAGCGGTAGCCGACGTCGACCGAGCCGGTGAGTTGATACTCCGGCGCGGCCGGGGGAACTGCCTCGGCCTGCTTCGCTGGAGGCTCTTGGGCTGCGGGAGCCTTTGGGGCCGTGGGAGCCTCTTGCGCCAGCATGGCTTGGCCGGCCAGCAGCAGCAGCGCCGCGAATGCGAGTCCCATTCTCATCGCAACAGGTCCTTGCTCGCAAACGATCCGTGAATCTTGGAATGGCAGATCGTGCAATTGCGATATCGCGCAGTGCGCAGGTCGTGGAACGCCGGCGGGGTGATGCCGATGGTTTGCGTTCCGCTGGTGTGGCACTCCAGGCACAAGAAGCTCTGATCGTGCCGGATGAGCATGCGCGGGTTGGCCGACCCGTGCGGCTCGTGGCAGGTCGAGCAGTTGCCCAGCCGCACCGGCGCGTGTTCAAACGGGAACGGGCCTCGCTTGTCGCCGTGGCACTTCAGGCATCCTGGCTCGTTGGCCGAAACGCGCCGCAGTTGGCGGGGAGGCAGCTCCCCGTGGGGGTTATGGCAATCCACACAGGCCATAGCCCGCTCCTGAAGCTTGTGGCGATAGGGGCGCGTGAACTCGGCCTTAACGTTAAGATGGCATTGCTCGCACAGCTCGGTCGACTCGACGCGAAGCAGGGCACGCCGCGCGGACTGGTGTACGGAATGGCACTGCGTGCAGGGGATCTGGTTCCGGTTGTGCGAGCCGAATTCCCGGCCCCGGTGGGTTTCATCCGCAGCGTGACACTGCAGGCAGCGGGGGTTCGCCTCGCCGGCCGGCGTCAGCGCCGGGTAGCGGATCGAGCCACCGAAAACGAAGATGTCCTTGCCCTCCGCCTTCTCCGCATGGGTTTTGCCCGGCCCGTGGCAAGCCTCGCACGTGCGCCCCTTCCACTCCAGGGCTGCCCGCTTCTTGGTCTGCCCGCGATCGATCGAGATGTGAGGGTCGAAGACACCTCCGAGGTTTTCGTGGCAGATGCGGCAGTTCTCCGACCCCAGGTACCCCTCGGGCAAGGCAACCGAAGGCGTTTGAGCCAGCGCCGGAATCCAGCACGGGGTCAGGCACAGAATGAACTTGAGCAGCAGTCTCCGGTCGGCCAAAGCGGACTCCCATCTGGACGGTAGCAAGCTCACTGCCAGATCGCCAATACTCCGGCGACCCATTAGAGAGGGCCTCCCCCACCCATCCGGCCCCGGATTTCCGGTTTTCTTGTCCGGGGAGTGGGGCAATTCACCCAATCGTGAGAGCGTGGACGCAACCGACAGGTCCGAATTGCGGCTTTTTTGCCTGGAGATGAAGTGGGTGTACTGGGCCAGTTTGGCACCTCTCGTGCACGAGACTTGGCCCAGCAGCGTGGTATGGATGACACCGCGCGGGAACGCCGATGGTTTTGGGCGACCTTGATGCTGTCCAGCATCACAGTGATGAGCTTTGCCCTCCTGCTGGCGATGGCGCCGGCCGCGGCCGCCGACAAGAAGAACGATGGGAGGCTCGGTAGCCGGATCGCTGGAAAAGTCCCGGGAGCGACCCCGA
>JACQDI010000959.1 GCA_016201195.1 Acidobacteriota bacterium
CACGCCCTACGGAACCGGGGCGGCGGAAAAGGTGGTCGGCGAGTTCGGCGCGCTTCTCCAAACCATGCGAAAGCCCTGAGCGAGGTGCAGGCTCTTGCCGGGAATGAGGAAGGCGCCCACTCCAGGCAGATCCGGCACGATCGCAATGGCGGGCGCCCGTGGCCGCCGAAAAAAATCCCCGGAGCCGGGTTTGGTCCCGACCTCCCGGATCTCGCCGAAGAACGCCGCCTGCTGACCTCCGAACTGGAGCGTGGTGAACTCGAGGCCTACCACGAAGAAGTTGTCCCGCCCGGAGTGCTTTTGCAGGCGCCGGATCCGCCCGATAAGCACCGCGCCTTTGGGCACCACAGCCTTGCCGTCCGTCTGCACCGGCTCCTGCACGGTGGCTTCTATCGCGTCGCCGACGGCAGCGGTCTTCCCGTCGATCGGCTTTTTCAACCGCGCCTCGAACACCAACCCCGGCGGCAGTTCCATCGCGGCGGCCTGCTTGCCAGCGTCGGCCGGCCGCTCCGTGGAGGGCATGTCGAAGGAGACAAAGGCCTCACCCACATATTGGCGGCAGCGGGTGAACGTGGTGCGGTTCCGGTACTCCTCGCCTGCCACGCGGCGCATCGCGAACTGCACGCTGCCCGGCAGAAGAAAATCGGAGTTCCCGACCCGCACCTTTCCATATTCGATCTCGGTGATTGCCTCGGCAACCCCCAACTCGGAGGGAATTTCATCGGCGCGCACCTCTAGCCGGGCGACCTCGAGGCTCTCCCGGTCCGCCCAAAACGAGCCGTGATAGGCGACCCTGGCCTGCTTGTTGCCCACCTTCATCAGGTAATTGCTCTCTCGAAGAGAGATGGAGTAATCGAAGCGGACCGTGCGCCGCCCCCGGCGCACCTCCTCCCCTGCATAGGTGAAGACCGGGGCGTAGGAGAGAAAAACCGTGCGGGCGTGCAGGGTGAAATCACCGGTCGTGGTCGTGCCCCCTCCCACCAGTTCCCCGATGCCTCGTTCTTCAATCTGGACTGCGCCCGGCCAGGCGAACAGCTCCTTGTGGTTCACCACGGCCACCTCGAGGTGCACGGTATCGGTGATATGGGAATTGCGGGATGTGGTGTGAATTTGCGACCGCTCGATGGTTTCGAGACAGGTGTAGTTGGGAACTCGGGCGAGGTTGGAGGCCATCTCGTCCTTGATCTGCTCGAGCAGCAGTTCGTGATCCGCCAGGTCCGCCTGGCCTGCCCAGGCAGCGACGGAAAGACAGAGCGTCGTCCATCGCGCGGTTCTCATTTCAGGCGCCTCGCGCGCGGCGGCATACGCAGCGCCGGAAACTCGAAGGCCCCCAGATCCATGCGCCCGGCGTTGGCCCGCGGTTCGCCCGACTGGTGCTTCACGTACTGCCGCACAACGTCGAAGGCGGGCAGCACGCTCGGGTTCAGCAGGCCGCCGGCGTGAATGGCGGGCGATCCGGGCGCCAGGCGGTAGTCTTGCGCGGCCTCGTCGACAAAGCCCGGCGAGGCGCCCTCCATCATGGTCCCGTCGTTGTGGATCGTTCCGCGAAACTCGCCGAAGGCTCGGACCCACCCCGGCTTGATCCAGTTGTAGCTGAGGTCGAGCGTGCCGTCGGCGTCGACGAGCGACAGCGTGTTTCCGGCGGCTGTGACATAAAAAATGTTGTTGCGGCTGTCACAGCGCTCATCGGGCGAGGACAGGCGAAACAGCGTGGTGCGGTCGGTGCGCGTGGAGACCACCGTGTTGTTGTAGAAGTAGAGCATCCCTTTGCGGTACTGGCCTGTATTGCCGCTGTCCCCGCCGTAGTGCACGATCTGCCGGTTGCCCGCCCCGTCCGGCTCGATGAGGATGTTGCCATAGACCATCGTCTCGCGGTAGCGCGGGTCCATCTGGATCACGCTCGAGTCCTCGGCGTCTACCAAGTCGAGCTGGCGGTTGCCGCTCTCGATCCAGTTGTAGCGGACCACCAGCCCAGCCGAGCGGTCTTTGAGGCTGTTGCCGAGCGCGCCCGCCCGCAGCGGCCCGTAACGGTTGTACTGAAAGGTGATC
>JACQDI010000960.1 GCA_016201195.1 Acidobacteriota bacterium
GAGTCCGGTGATCGAGTCCTGAAACCGCTTGCTCGCGGCGTGCAAATGGCTCATCGCGAAGTTGCGTTCCTGTTGGGTCAGTGGCTGCGCCAGTAGGCAGTAGGCAGTAGACAGTAGACAGATGGAAAGTCTTTTCATAGTTATCACCGAATCGCCAACCCCAGGCGGATGCCCCAGTAGTGGACCCTGGAGCCGTACTGGATGTCGTAGACGTGATCGCGGAGCTCCACTTTCAGACCCAGCCGCGGCACGAACCAGTAGTTGATTCCGCCGCCGAAGTTGAACAGATTGATGGAGCCGCTGCGGAACATCACGGTGTAGCCGGCGGTCACGAAGGGATCGGCCTTGGGCCGGCCGTGCAGGAAATGGTAGTAGCCGTTCACCGACGCCACTCCCAGAACGTTGCTGGCAAAGTCCTCCCGCGGGCCGAGGGCCCCGAGCTCGGCGCCCACGCCGATGCCCTTGAACAGCACGGCCTCGCCGCCCGCGCCAAGATGGAGCGTCATCGCCGCTTGGCCGCCGGACGACTGGCCGCCGGGCGCCAGGAACAGGTATCCATGAGACCGCTGGGCCCGGGCGGCGGTCGAAACAGCCAGGAGGAGCATCGCCACAGCCGGGATTCGCTTCACGGGTTGTCCTCAGAATAAGGCCAGGGGCCGCCTGTGAACAGGCCGCCGTCCACATACAGGGTCTGGCCAGTGACGAAAGCCGCTTCGTCGGAGGCTAGAAAGCAGACCGCGTGGGCCACGTCGGCAGGGAGGCCGATGCGGCGCATCGGCGTCAGCGGCGCCCACGTTCCGGCGTAGTCCTTCGCTTCGAGTTTCGTGCGCTCGATCTCGATCGCCCCGGGCGCCACGCAGTTCACCGTGATGCCGTACGGCCCCAGCTCCACGGCCGAGACCCGCGTGAACATCTCGATGCCGCCCTTGCTGGCCGTGTAGTTGACGAGGTTGGGGAACGGGACTTTGTTGGACCCCGATCCGATGTTGATAATGCGCCCGCCCCCGAACTGCTTCATGTGGCGCGCCGCGCGCTGGGTGCACAGGAACGTTCCCTTGAGGTTGGTAGTGAGAACCCGGTCCCACTCGGCCTCGTCCAGCTCGAGCAGAGGCTTCCAGGTTTGCACCCCCGCGTTGTTCACCCAGATGTGCAAGCGGGTGAAGGCGGCGACGGCGGTGGCGAGCATCGCGTCGACGTCTTCGGCGCGGCCCACGTGGCCGCCCACCACGATGGCCTTGCGCCCCAGAGCCTCAATCTCGGCCGCAGTAGCCCGCGCGCCTGCTTCGTCGGAATGGTAGTTCACCGCCACGTCGCAGCCCGCCCGAGCCAGCTCCAGCGCGATGCCTTTGCCCACTCCCTTGCTCGCTCCAGTGACCAAGGCGGTCTTGCCATGCAGGTCGATGGCCATCAGTCTTCATCCTAACGTACCGAACTTTCGACAAGCCACTCTTCACCACAAAGACACCAAGACACAAAGAAATCCATTCTTGGCGCCCTGGTGTCTTGATGGTAAAGAGTAGCTTTTGCGGCGCCTACCAATAGAATTTCAGCCCGAGCTGGATCTGTCGCGCCGAGCCGGCGTCGCCGGCCGGAGTACGCGTGTTGATGATGCGCCCGAAGGTCGCCCCGGGAAAGTTGCGCTGCGGCTGGGCGAAGTTGGGGTGGTTGGGAAGGTTGAAGAATTCCGCCCGCAATTGCGCGCGGAAGCGATCCTCCTTGCCGAAATAGGTGTTCTTGAACAGCCCCAGGTCTACGTTGGCGAAGCTGGGACCGGTGATGATGTTGCGCCCCGCGTTGCCGAACTGTCCCACAGCAGGCACGGTGAAGGCGCCGGTATTGAAGAACTGGTCCACGGACTGCGGCCCCTTCGGGTCCCCGATCAGGTTAGGGCGGTCGTTGAAGTCTCCGGTGCCGCTGGGGTTGGCCACCAGCAGCGGGTTGAACGGGTTGCCGCTTTGGAAGCTGCCGATGGTCGATAGCTGCCAGCCGCGGACAAACTTGCCGGCCAGGCCTGAGGCCTTGAACGGCAGCTCGTAGACCCAACTGAACACCAGCCGGTGCCGCGCGTAAAAGTCGGCCAAGCCCTTGTCCGGGCGCAGGTTGCGTGGGTCCTGGAAGCCTCCGTTGGTAATCGTGGAATCGAGCGAGATGGCGTCGATCGCTTTCGAGAACGTGTACGCCGCGTAGAAGTTCGACCCCCGATACGCGCTGCGGCCGGTCAACTGCAAGGAATGGAAGGTGGAATTTGAAGCCGTCTCGCGCAGGTCGATGCGAGCGATCCCCAAACCGTCGGCCGACCGCGGGATGGGCCGTGCGCCGCCGAGAAAGGCGTTGAAATCGCGGATATGCAGCAGCCGGGTTCCTTTCGAGCCGTACCAGCCGGCCTCCACCACGGTGTCCCGAAAT
This sequence comes from Acidobacteriota bacterium, assembly GCA_016201195.1. GTDB lineage: Bacteria > Acidobacteriota > Terriglobia > Bryobacterales > JACQDG01 > JACQDI01. Next base: position 2,407 of record JACQDI010000960.1, read on the forward strand.
ACCTGGTGCTGGATGTTGAAGTTGAACTGCTGGACATAAGGCGTGCGCAGCCCGGGGTCGATGGCGGCGATATTAGGCGTGGCCAGGGTCGCCGCCGTGCCGAACGGCGCGGCGAGGGTGGTGTTGTTGGCGAGCAGGTTGAAGTTCAGCGGCGGGTTGCCCGACAGCACGCTCATAAACTCAAAGGCGAGCTGGTCGAAGTAAATCCCGTAGCCGCCGCGCACGGCAGTCTTGCCCTTGCCGAACGGATCCCAGGAGAAGCCCACCCGCGGGCCGAAGTTGTTGTGATCGCCGTTGAAGCCCGGATCGGAGGTGCGGGTGAACTGGCGGGTGGAAAAATTGAACGCGCTCAGGAAATTCCGCGCGTCCTGCGGCACCGTGTTCAGTTCGTAGCGCACGCCGAGATTCAGGGTCAGCCGCGGCAGCACTTTCCAGTCGTCCTGAGCAAAAAGGTTCAGGTTGGTCGACCGCAAAGCCACCACGCGCTCGGCCGAGTTCTGGGTGGCCTGGGCCACGCGGCCGGCCTGAAAGTCGGCGACGGTGTTGAAGCGCAGGGTCAGATTGATGTTGCCGTTGAAAGAATTAAAACGGTTGCGCCGCGCTTCGCCCCCGAACTTGAGCGTGTGCTTGCCGTGTGTCCAGGAAAGCGTGTCCTGGTAGACGAAGGCCGTCACCCGGCGGCCCTGCGGGGTGAAGTTCGGGCTGCCGAAGCGCAGATTGTTGCTTACCAGGAAGATATCCGGTGCGCCGAACGGCCGGTTCAACCCGGCGGGCACGCCCAGCGCGTCGGGATTGGCGAACTCTACGTTGAAGAAGTTTGGGCTGTTGCGGTTCAGCCCCGCACGGAACTCGTTGATTACGTACGGCGTGAACAGGTGCGTGTAGCCGGCCACAGCGTTCTGCCGGAAGGCGGGCACCGAATCGCCGAAGCCCGGCACGTCGCGCAGATTACCCTGGCTGAACGGCTCGATGCGACGGTCGTCCTGAAAGGTGTAGCGGACGAAAATGGCGTCCCCGTTCGAGAAGCTATGGTCGATCTTGGCCGAGAATTGGTCCTGGTCCCGCGCGAGCGCGCTTGAAGCGGTGGAGTTGGACGCCCCCGCCGCCGCGCCGGGAATGTTGGGCAGCGGCAGCAGGCCGGCCAGGCTGCGCGCGATGGGGTCGGTGATGCCCGCGCGCTCCTCCGTCGTCAGCACGCGCGTGTTCCGTGTCTGGTTCTCGCGTTGGCGCCGTCCTTCGAAGTTCACGAAATAGAAGGTGTGGTCGCGGCCGTTGTAAACCTTGGGAATGATGACTGGCCCGCCCAGCACCCAGCCGTAGACGTTGCGTTTGAACGGCGCCTGCGCGTTGGGCTTGGTGTTGAAGAAATTGCGCGCGTCCATATGGTCGTTGCGCACAAACTCGAAGGCGCTGCCGTGGAACGTGTTGCTGCCCGAGCGGGTGACCATGTTCACCACCGCTCCGGCGTTGCGCCCGTATTCGGCGCTGTAAGTGTTGTTCAGGATCTTGAACTCCTGGATGACCTCCACGTTGGGCTGGAAGGTGATCTGGTTCTGGGTGACGTCGTTGTTGTTGATGCCATCCATCAGGTAATTGCCGGCGTTATCCCGCAGGCCACCCGAGACCAGGCCGAAGGTCGTCCCCAGGCGCGAGCTGGTGTTGGGGACGAAGGTGCCGGCGGCCATCAGGCTCAGGTCGTTGAAGTTGCGGCCGTTGAGCGGCAGCTCGAGCACCCGCTTGTTTTCGATCACCGCGCCGACCGAGAGCGCCGTTTCGCTCTGCACGCTGGTAGCGCTGCCGGTGACCTCCACGGCGGTCGAAACGGCGCCCACTTGGAGGATGAAGTCCAGGCGCTGGCGCTCGTCCACCAGCAGCACGATGCCTGACTGCTTGAAGCTCTGGAAGCCGGACACGGTGGCTTCGAGCTCATACTCGCCCGGCGGCAGCAAAGCGAACTGGTAGTTGCCCCCGGAGTCGGTGACCGTGTTTCGGGCCGTGCCCTTGCCGGTATCCTTGAGCTTGACGGCGACCTTGGGGAGCACCCCGCCGCTCGAATCCTTCACAGTGCCCGAAAGCGAGGCCGTCTGCCCCGCCGCCGGCCACGCCAACGCGAAGATCCCAAGCAACGCAACAACCAAGGCAGTAAGACGCATTTTCTCGCCCCCTAAGCTGTAGATAAACCCAACATACCATAGGTGGCACTCGTCAGGTGGCACTCGCCCAGCCCTTGGAGGCGGCGAGACTCGAAGTTTTACAATTGTCTCTTTCCTCCGGTTGACCCGGTAGATCGGCGTGGCGTTTGGAGCGGCCGTGGGCACGCAAAGTACGAGCTCCTGCCGGATGACGGCACCTTCTACGGCAGCATTCCGGAGGTTTCAGGGTGTCTGGGCGAATGCGCCGTCGCGGGAAGCCCGCAGCGAGAAATTAAAAGAAGTCCTCGAAGAATGGATTCTGTTCAGCGTGTCCCGGCAACTGCCGTCGCCCGCAGTCGACGGAATTGAGCTAACGATCAAGAAGTGGCGTAATGCCTCGCCTGGGACCGATCAAGCGAAATTCGAGGGATGGATGGCGGACCCGCAGGTGCTGGTCTGTCTCAGTAGCTCAGCTTCAGCCGGAACTGGATGATGCGCGGGTCGCGCGCGCTGGTGACCACGCCGAACGTGGTCGCTCCCAGCGTCGTCCCGATGCCCTCGAACTGCGGGTGGTTGAAGGCGTTGAACATCTCGGCGCCAAACTGCACCTTGGCCGCTTCCTTCAAGCGGAAATTCTTGAACACGTTCAGGTCCCAGTTGTTGAGGCCGGGACCGCGCACGTTGAACGGCGCGGAGTTGCCGAACCGTCCCAGCGCGGGAAGAGCAAAGGCGGCGGTGTTGAAGTAGTGCGCGAGGCTCTGGCCGCGGCCTTCATTGGGATTGCCCACCAGGTCGGGACGCTGGGTGCCGCCGCCCACCTGGGCGCGATCGCCGGAGATGGTGATGGTGTTGGGCAGGCCGCTCTGGAAGCTGGTGATGCCGCTCACCTGCCATCCGCCCAGCGCCGCCCCCGCCAGACCTTTCGCTTTGCGGAAAAACGGCAGCTCATACACGTAGTTGAACGTGAACATGTGGGTGCGGTCGAGCTCGGTCAGCCCGAAGCTGCCGCGCTTGTTGCGGATATCCTGCGGCGCGCCCTCGATGTCGCCCAGCGCCTTGGAGAAGGTGTAGGAGGCCTCCAGCAGCAGGCCGGCCGAAAAACGCCGCAGGGCATGCGCCTCCAGCGCGTGATAGCGCGAGGAGGCGGACTCCTCCGTGTAGCCGATGCCGGCGTAGCCCAGGTACGGGCGCACGGCGTTGGCGCTGATGCCCCCCACTACGGTCCCCGGCAGGGGCTGGTTCAACTCGCCTCCGCGGCTCAGGTGCGTGCCGTGGGTCCCCACGTAGGCGATTTCGAACATCACTTTCTGCGCCATCTCCCGCTGGATGCCCAGCGACCAGTGATGGATGGTGGGAACCGGGTTCTCGGCCTCGACCGAGTTGACGCTGGGCGGAAGCGGGCGCAGGGCGCCCCCGGCCGGATTGCTCAGCTTCGTATTGAAAATACTGACATTGCGGCTGAACGGGAGGTTCGTCTGCCGGCCCTCGTTGGCGTTGGCCCCCCAGAAATAGTTGAGGCCGTAGCCGCCCCGCACCACCGTCTTGCCGGCCGACGGCGACCAGGCAAAGCCGAGGCGCGGGCCGATCGTGTCGTAATGCGTCTTCTTGAAGCTGTTGGGCACATCCAGGCCCTTGCGGTTCGCCCCGGTGAGGATGCCGTTCAGCGGATCGCCGGTGCCCGGAACCAGGTCCCCGCTGCGAGTGACTTGCGAGGCGCGCGCCGGATCGAACGCCGCCGGGTGAAACGTCGAGATGCGATCGTATTTTTCGTAGCCGCCGTTACCTCCCACGATGATGTAGTGGCGCACCCCCACGTTGAGGGTCAGGTTGCGGCTCACTTTCCAGTCGTCGGTCACATACATCTCGTAATCGGTGTGGTAGAAGTACCCCTTCTCATGGATCTCGTTTTCGGTGTACTGAAACGCCTCCCCAATCAGAAAATCGGCCACCGAGTGCCCGGTCGCCCCGCCGTTGAAGGTGAAGCTGCCCTGCATGTCGGTGTAGCTGGTGGAAAACTTCTGCGCCCGGATGATCTCGAAGCCCGCTTTGAGATTGTGATTGGAGCGCTGGAAGGAAAAGTCATCGCGATACGTGTAGACCGGGTTGACGTTGTTGAGCTGGTCGCCTAGTCCGATGGAGCTGAAACCGTTGGCCAGACTGATGTTGGGGATGACGTTATTGAAGTTCTGCGGAAACACCTCAGGGATGTTCAGCCCAGGGAACCGCCGCCCTTCCGGATTGACGATGTTGGTGATGCGATTGATGGAAGCGCCGAAGGTCACCTCGTTCAGCGTGGTCGGGTTGAACAGGGTGGTCAGCTTGCCGGTGAAGTTCTTGCCCGGCTTGGAGAAGAAATTCCCCAACGTGGGGAAGCCCTGCGGGGCGGGACGCTTGATGGCTTGCTGCTGCTCCCAGGTGTCCTGCACGTAGCGGCCGGTGAGGCGGATCTTGGGGCTGAATTCGTGGTCCCACCGGAGCAGCTCCTCGCGCCAATCGGTGCCCGAGGTTGGCGAAACGGCGTAGTTGGGCGTTCCCGCGCGGTTGGGCAGCGGAAAGTACTTGTTCAGCAGCAGTACGGCGTTCGGGTCAAAGCGGCTGGCGGGAATGATGTTTCCGGCAAACACGCCCCCCAGCGGGTCGCGGAGCTGGATGGGCGGGCTGCCCTGCGACAGTTCGGTAAAATCACCCTGCCGCATCGCCGCGCTGGGCGTGGTGGCGGTGAATACTCCGGTCGGGGAGGTGGTGAAGCTGGTCAACTGCGGCCCCCGCCGCATGGCCCACGACTGCGACCAGAAGAAGAAGTCCTTCGACTTGGAGGTGTTGTACTTGCCTGGAATATAGAAGGGGCCTCCCAGCGTGTAGCCGAAGTTGTTGAGCTTCAGTTTCGACACCCGCGCGTCGAAGAAGTTGCGCGCATCCAGGGCGTCGTTGCGCAGGAAGTAATAGACGTCGCCGTGATAGCTCTGCCCGCCGCGCTTGGTGACGATGTTGACGATGCCGTAGCCGTAGCCGCCTGAATCCGCGGCGTAATTGCTCTTGAGGATTTTCACCTCTTCGATCGCTTCCATGGGGGGAAACATATCCAGGCCGCGGTTGCCGCCGGTGTCCATGGCGATGGTCCCGTCGTAGGTATACTTGTTCATGGAGATGCGCCCGCCGTGCACGGCCATTAGCGGATTGCCTTCCTGGCCTACTCCCATCGCTCGCCCGCTCTGCCGTGAAACCACGCCCGGGCCCAGCGCCAGCAACTGCGTGAAATTGCGGCCGTTCAGCGCGATCTCGGTCACCTGGGTGCCCGAGACCAGGGTGGCGATTTCGCCGCTCTCGGCCGAGACGGTGGGCGAGGTGGCCTCCACCGAGATCGACTCCACAATCTGGCCGACTTCCAGGGTGATGTTCACCGTTACCCGCGACTCCGAGTCTACGATCACGCCCAACTGAATGAAGGTTTTGAACCCCGATTTCGACGCCTTCACCTCGTAGCGGCCCACGGGCAGCAGGGTGACCGCGTAGACGCCGCTGTCGTTGGTAGTCGTAGTCCGTTGGAAGCGGGTGGCCAGGTCGGTTACCGTGATCTCCACTCCTGGCACGACTGCCTTGGAAGCGTCAGTGACGAAACCAGTGATGGTGCCGGTGTCCTGGGCGAGCGCTCCGGCCACGGCCAGGATCCCCAGAAAAACGATTCGCGGCATAACACCCTCCCAAAGGAATACAGAAGTCAGAATACAGAAGTCAGAAGACCGACCCTGGGCTCCGATTCTAACATTCTGTCTTCTGCCTTCTGTATTCCTCGTCTTCTGATAGAATATCGGACTTAGGCCCGCTTCTCCACTTTATTCTTTGTGTCGGGACGAAACATCAGCATCTACCCCGGCTCGTTCGACCCGCTCACCAACGGGCACCTGGACCTGATCGAGCGCGGGGCCAAGCTGTTCGACCAGTTGATTGTGGCCATCCTGCGCAACGAGGGCAAGACCTCGCTGTTCACGGCCGACGAGCGCAAGGAGATGCTGTGCGCCTCGGTCAAGCACCTGGCCAACGTGAGCGTGGAATCGTTCGACGGGCTGCTGGTCCGCTTCGCCGCCGAAAAAGGGGCGCGGGTGATCCTGCGGGGTATTCGCGCGGTTTCCGACTATGAGTTCGAGCTGCAGATGGCGCTGATGAACCGCAAGCTACAGCCTGAGCTGGAAACGGTGTTCATGCTGCCGGGCGAGGCATACAGCTACGTCAGTTCCCGGCTGGTGAAAGAGATTTACCGCTTGGGTGGCGACGTCAGTGACCTGGTGCCGCCGATTGTCGTGGAGAGATTGAAGGCAAAGGGCAGTATCTAGGCTGATCCAACGGAACCGATATGAAATTCTCACAACGAATCTCCCGCATCAGCGTGTCGGCGACGATGCGGGTCGGCATGGAGGCGGAGAAGTTGCGCTCTGCCGGGGTGGATGTGGTGGACTTTGGGGCCGGGGAGCCGGATTTCCCCACCCCGGAGAACATCAAGCGCGCGGCCTCCGACGCCATGCACCGCAATTTCACCAAGTACACCGCCGCCGGAGGCACGCTCGAGCTGCGCCAGGCCATCTGCGAGCGCCACCGCAGGGATTTCGGCACCCGCTACGAGCCGCCCGAGTGCATGGTCACCGTGGGGGGCAAGCACGCCATCTACAACGCCGTCTCGGCGCTCATCGACCACGGCGACGAGGTCGTGTTGCCGGTCCCTTACTGGGTCACCTTCGCCGATGTGGTTCATTACAACGGCGGCAAATGCATCTTCGTCGAGACCGACGAGTGCAACGGCTTCGGCCTGACTGCGCGCCAGATCGAAGGGGCTCTCACGCCGAACACGAAGCTGGTGATCATCAATTCGCCCTGCAATCCCAGCGGGGCGGTGCTCGACCGCGCCGAGTTCGAGCGGATCCTGGCCATCACCTCCGGCCGCGGCATCCCGCTGATGAGCGACGAGTGCTATTGCCACTTCCTCTACGAGGGCGAGCCTTACTCGATCGCTGCGGCCGCCGGCGCCAGGGAAAACGTGATCATCGTGGGGTCGCTCTCGAA
>JACQDI010000961.1 GCA_016201195.1 Acidobacteriota bacterium
CCCGGAAGAGTCATCTTATCAGATTCGGGCTTGGTCATGCCCGCCGGGGCCGCCTTGGTGGTTTCCGCTGCTTCCGGCGCGGCCGCGGGCACTGCTTCCTGGCCTTCGGCGGAGGCGGCTTCGCCGGCGGCCGGGGCTGCCATTGCTCCGCCCGCGGCTTCCGGGGCTTCCTCGCCTTCGGCCGGCACGGCCTCTGCCGGGGCGCTCTCTTCAAACTGCGCGTAGTAGCTCTGCACGGCAAGCTGGATTTTTTCCACCATTTTGGGGCCGATGCCCTGGATCTCCTCCAGTTGCTCGGGCGTCATATCGCTGAGGCGCTCCACGGTGTTGGCCCCTGCCTCGGTGATTTTCTCCACCAGTTTTTCGCTGAGGCCGTGGTCGAGGAGCACGGAGGTCGGCGTTCCGGTGGAAACCAGCGCGGCCATGGCGGTCTCCACTTCCTGCCGCTTCTCTTCCTCGCTCTTGATGTCGATGCGCCAGCCCATCAGCTTGGCCGCGAGGCGGACGTTCTGGCCCTTCTTGCCGATGGCCAGGGAGAGCTGGGTGTCGTCAACGACCACCTCCAGGTGCTTCTCGGTCGCGTCGATGATGGCCACGCGGCCGATCTTGGCCGGGCTCAAAGCGTTGGTGGCCAGCTCGATCGGATCTTCCGAGTACTGGATGATGTCAATCTTCTCGCCGCGCAGCTCGCGGATGATGGACTGCACGCGCATGCCCTTCATCCCCACGCAGGCGCCGACGCTATCGACGTCGCGGTCGCGGGACTGGACGGCGATCTTGGTGCGCTCGCCGGCCTCGCGCGCGCAGGCCTTGATGGTCACCGTGCCGTCGTAGATCTCGGGCACCTCCTGCTCGAACAGGCGCATCACCAGCTCCGGAGCGGCGCGGGAAACGACCACGCCGGGGCCGCGGCTGAACTTGTCCACGTTCTTGATGACGCAGCGGATGCGGTCGCCCGGGGCGAAGCTCTCGGCCTTGGACTGCTCGCGGCGGGGGAGGCGGGCCTCGGTGCGGCCCAGGTCCACCACCAGGTCGGGACCCTCGCCGCGCTTGACCACGCAGGTGACCAGCTCGCCCACGCGCCCGGAAAACTCCCCGAAAATAGTCTCACGCTCGGCCTCACGGATCTTCTGGAAGATGACCTGCTTGGCCGTCTGGGCGGAGATGCGACCCAGGATGTCGGTGGGCTTGGCGATGCGGATCTCGGCGCCCGGCTCCGCCTCGGGGTTGTAGCGACGGGCCTCCTCCAGGCTGAGTTCCTTTAAGGGGTTGGTCACCGTCTCGACGGCCGTCTTAACAGCGTACACGTCGATATGGCCGGTCTTCTCGTTCAGCTCGGCGACCAGGTCCTCGGTGCTCTTGTAATACTTGCGGGCAGCGACAAGGATGGCATCCTTGACCGCATCGAGCACGATCTGCGTGTCGATGCCTTTCTCCCGGCTCAACAACTCGATCGAATCGTATAGGGTTGCCATGACTCCTCGTTTAAAACTCCACCACCAGGCGGGCGCTCGCCACCTCGGCGAGAGGGAAGCGGACGCGCCCGCCGCCTTCGACGTCCAGGCCCACCTGTTCGTCGACCAACTCCGCCAGCCGTCCCACGAAATGGCTGCGTCCTTCGATGGGGTTGCGCAGCTTCACCTTGGCCTTCTTGCCCAGAAAGCGCTGGTAATCGGCCGGCTTTAGCAGCTTGCGATCCAGTCCCGGGGAGGAGACCTCCAGCGTGTAGTGCACCGGGATCACATCTTCGACGTCCAGGATGGCGCCCACCTGGTGCGAAACCGTCTCGCAGTCGGCGTGCGAAATGCCGCCCGGCTTGTCGATAAAAATGCGCAGAATCCGGTTGTTGCCGCCGCCCTTCCACTCCACTTCGACGATCTCCATACCTTCGGACGCGGCGACGCGCTCGGCGATCCGGGTCACCTTTTCGACGACCTCCATCGTGGATATTTCCGCGCAATAAAAAAGTGGGCTTTCGCCCACTCAGGCACTGCGACAGGTCCTCCCATGCTTATGATACGTCCGATTCCGGGAAAAAGCAAGGCCGCGTCAGAAGAGTTTCCAGGGGAACGATACTGATAATGCAGGTACTAGTTGCTCAGGTGGAAGCTGAAGGAGCGGGATCAGAAGCTCAAACTGAGTAGGAATTCGGCCTGATTTTGAAGGGACTGGACGAAGATACCGCCGCGCCTCGGGGCGAACGCCGAAGCTCCCATCCACCGCATCTGCGAACGGAACGCCGCCTTTCAGGCCAAACGACAGCGACTGCGCAGTGAGGCCTCCGGGGGAGGGAAGAAGCAAGCCCAAGACCAAACCGGCAGCCGCGAAAGCAACCACTCGTTACCGCATGCCTGTCTGACGTATAGTCAGCAGTCCGGGTTGCGCGAATCCAAGAGGGTTGATCTGCCCCAGTTTCCACGATTCTGAAGACAACTTCGCGATCGAATGGAGAAACCGGTATACTGGGGAAGAAGGCCGGCGTGTTCGATCATATTTGCCGGCAGAGAGGTGAGATCGATGGCGGCGGTTTCGACTCACATTGAAATCGATGAACAGGGTGTGGCGTGGATCACCGGCACGAACATCAAAGTCATCGAAGTTGTGCTGGACAAGCTCGCCTACGACTGGAGTCCAGAAGAGACCCACTTCCAGCATCCTAACCTCTCATTGGCTCAGATTCACGGCGCCCTCGCCTACTACTATGAAAACCAGGAACGCCTGGATACCGAAATAGAGCGCCGGCGCCGCGAGGTGGAGGTCCTAGCGGCCGAGTCGGCTGACTCTCCTCTTCGAAAGAAGCTTGTTGCATTGAGAAGGCGGCGTTGAGCGTCGGCTCCCACATGGATGTTCACATCCCGTATGCGGTGACTATAGCGCTTCGTCTGCGCGGCGTAGATGTCCTGACGGCACAGGAAGACGGAACGGGCCAACTCGAAGATCCCGCGCTGCTGGACCGAGCAACGGAAATGGAGCGCGTTTTGTTCTCGCAGGACGACGACCTTCTACGAGAAGCTACACGGCGCCAGCGACGTGGCGAGCATTTCTCGGGAGTGCTTTATGCGCACCAGCTCAGCATCACGATCGGCCACTGCCTGGAGGATCTGGAGTTGATCGCTCGCGCATCCGATCCAATCGAATGGATCAATCGGGTCGAATACCTGCCCCTGAAATGAGGTTGCTCATGTGGACATAGCGCCGCAGGTGGTTGAGTATCTCTGATTGTACGGCTACGTCGACTCCCCGACCATACCGAACCGGATCACGAGATTTTCCAGGGGGAACGATACTGATAATGCAGGTGCTGATTGGCCGCCTCACTGTTGGTGAAGCGCTCGCGGACCGGGTCCCACTGGAGGTGGGTTTTCAGGCGCATGGCGATGTTGCCGATCAGGGCGGCGGTGGTGGAGCGGTGGCCGGTCTCGATGTCGCAGTTGCAGGCGGTCCGGCTCTTGACGCAGTCGAGAAAATTGCGGGCGTGGAAGGCGGTGTCGGCGGATCCTTTGAGGCTGCGCGGCTGGACGCTGGCCTTGGCCCCGCTGCGCTGGGCCCGCTCGGTCTGGCGGTCGAGGGGGGTGCGGGCGAAGACCTCAGCTTCGTTGATCCTTTCCGGAACCAACTCGTAGGCGCCGGCCATGAGATACAGGGTGCCGAGGGTTCCGCGGAACTCGATTTCCGAGTTGCGGGCGTTGGACGGAGCGCCGTTGGCGCTGTATTGGGAGAAGCGGGCGATGGTCCCGCCTGGGTATTCCCACAACACCTCGGCGGTGTCTGGCGCCTCGCGATTGTCCTGGACCGCATACTTGCCGCCGATGGCGGTGACCGAAAGCGGTGCGTCCTTTCCAAGCGACCACTGGATCATGTCCAGGTAATGCACGCCGTAATTGGTCACCTGCCCGCCGGAGTAGTTCCAGAACCAGCGGAAGCGGTAGAAGGCGCGGTTGGGGTTGAAGGCCACCTTGGGGGCGGGGCCGAGCCAGAGGTCCCAATCCACGCCGGGGGGCGGGGCGGAGTCGGCCGGGTTGCCGATGCCGTTGGGGTATTCATTACGGATATTGTAGGAGGCGGCCATGGTGACGTGGCCGAGGCCCCCGGTGCGGATAATCTCGGCGGCCTCACGGCAAAAGGGCGCCGAACGCCGGTGCACTCCGACCTGGGTGACGCGGTTGTTGCGGCGCGCGGCCTCCACCATCTTGCGGCCCTCGACCACGGTGAGCGAGAGGGGCTTTTCGACGTAGACATCCTTGCCCGCGTTGCAGGCGTCAACGCACATCAGGGCGTGCCAGTGGTCGGGGGTGGCGATGGCGACGGCGTCGACGGTCTTCAGCTCGAGCAGCTTGCGGTAGTCGCGGAAGTGCGCGGGGTTGGCGCGGGACTTCTTGTGGGCGAAATCCATGTAGTCGTCGCGCAGGTCGCACACGGCGGCGACCTCGTTGTCGCCATGCTCGAGGAAGGCGTCGAGCACCTGGTCGCCGCGGTTACCGAGGCCGATGAAGCCCATGCGGACGCGGTCGTTGGCGCCGACGATACGTTGGTAGCTGAGGGCGGTGGTGGCGGTAGCACGGACAAAGTCACGGCGGTTCATGGTCCTATTATCGTCCGTTGGGAGGCAACGGCGCACGCTAAGACGCAAAGGGAGAAAGACGCAAAGACAACCTACAGTTGTGGTGTACAGGCGCGGAGGAGGGTTTCCTGGACTAGCAGCTCATGATCGTAAGAGAACTGCAGGGGCTGACCGGTTTGGATGGCGCGGGCCAGGTCCTGGAAGTCGCCGACATAGCGGGGTTGCTGGGGGAAGTCGAGCTGGCGCGGTCCGGCGGCGCGGGTGGTGAGCTGCATCCTGGCGCCGGGCTCGATGGGCTGGAGGAGGACCGAGCCGTCGGTTCCGAGGATCTCGAACGAACGATGCTGGGAGGCGCCGGACTGTCGGGCGGCGGTCGAGACGACGGCGAGGGCTTTCTCGTATTCGAAGATGGCGAGGGTGTTGTCGGCCAGCGAATCGGGTGCGCGGGAGTCGTGGCGGAGCCAGGAGCGGATGCTTTGCGGGCGGCCGAGGAGATCGACGATGCGGTCAATGAGGTGGCAGCCGAGCTCGAACATCATCCCGCCGCGATAGCGGGCGAGGGGGGCGCGCTGTCCGGGGCCGAGGTCGGTATTGATGGTGCCCCGCACCAGGAAGACTTCGCCTAGATCGCCTTTGCGGGCCGCCTCGATGGCCGCGCGCACACCCTGGTGGAAGCGCCAGATGTAGCCGACCTGGAGGAGCAGCTTGCGGCGCCGGGCTTCCTCGGCCAGCTCGCGGAACGGGGCTAGCTCGTCGCCGGGCGGCTTTTCGAGGTGCAGGTGCTTGCCGGCGGCGATGACTTTGCGTCCCCAGGGGACGGCTTCAGATGGGTTGCATTCGACCACGGCGAGGCGGATGGCCGGATCGGCGAGGAACTTTTCGGCCTGCGGTCCCAGCTCGCACACGCCGGCCAGTTCGTAGTCAGGGTTTTGCTCGAGGACCTTGCGCTTGCCGGCGGCGTGCGAGTGTCCGGTGCCAAGCATGGCCACGCGGATCTTGCCGGCCGCTGGAGCCGCGGCCGCCAGGCCGGCGGCTAGAAAGCTGCGGCGATGTATCATCCGGTAAACGGCTTCAGGTATTGATAGCTTCTGACGGCCGCCTCCTGCGGGGTCATGATTTCGGCGAACGCCTGGTGGACGGTGACGTAGCCGCTGTAACCGATGGCGTGGAGGCCTGCGAAGACCTGGTCGAGATCCACGCCGCCCTTTTCCCACAGCCCGATGTGGTCGAGGGGCACCCGGCCCCGGGTCCAGGTCTCGACCGAGGCCTTACCGTTGGGGGTGAGCAGGTGATTCTGGAGGTACACGTTCATCAGCCAGGGCTGGATGCGGCGGATGGTTTTGGGGCCGTAGTCCTGCTGGGAGATCATCCAGTTGGCGGGCTCGTAAATGAGGCCGAAGTTGGAGCGCCCCACCTTCTTCAGCACGTCGATCGCGCCGTCGACGGTCTCAAACAGGCTGGCGTCGTGGGACTGGTGAGCGAGGCGGATCCCGCGCTCGCGGGCCTCATCTGAGGCGCGCTGGGCCCAGGCGATGTCCTCTTCCTTCTTCATGCAGATGCGGATGAGGCCGGCGCCGAAGGTATCGGCAAGATCCAAGTAGGGCGTGATGTGGCGCAGGCACTTCGGCCCGTCCTCATTATTGGAGGGGACAGCGAAATCCCCGGTGACCATAGAGACCTTGAGACCGGCGTCGTCGACGGCGCGGCTCATCTGGCGGAGACGGTCTTTGGGTGTCTGGATCCCACCTTGGGAGGCCCGCATGCAGACCGCCTCGTAGCCGGTGGTCTTGGCCAGGTTGATGAAGTCGTCGAAGGCCAGGGTGGTTTTTTCCTTCGACGTAAAAGATTCGGCGACGCGGGCGGAAAGAGATAGTTTCATTTTGGGTCCGGCCGCTCGGGTGAGAGCCGTCACGCCGGCGGTGAGAAAACTGCGGCGGCTCAGTTGGCGGTAATTGGAGGTTCGAGACTTCAGCTTAGGCCGCATGCCGTCCTGACCATAGTGTACTCCAGCCAGGGCTTCAGAACCGTAGATCAAACCGGTGTCTCCGAGGGTAAATTCGTTCTATGCAGGAGAGGGGATAGGGTATATACTCGTAACCGGCCAGAGGTGCAAATCCGAAATCCGGGCCGCAGCAGACGAGGAGGTTAGTCAAATGCTTCGACCATTTCGAGGTGCATGGCTCAGCATGTTCCTGTTCTTTTCGGGGGCTGTCGCCTATGCCCAGACAGGACAAGGAATCCTCACGGGTTCGGTAACCGACCCCACCGGGGCGATCATTGCCGGTGTGTCCGTGGTCGTAAGAAACCAAAACACCGGCTTTGTCTACAACGCTGTCACGACCCAGGAAGGGATCTACCGCGTCCCTTACTTGAATGTCGGATTGTACGAGGTCACCTATGAAGCGCCGGGATTCAAGAAGCTGGCGCGAAAGGACATCCCGATCCGCTCGACCGAGACCCTGGGTTTGGACGTGAGCCTGGAAGTCGGCAACGTAGTGGAGTCGGTCGAGGTATCGGCCGGCGCCCAGTTGCTGGAAACCGAGACGGCCACCACCGGCCACCTGGTATCCGGCGTCGAATTGACCACGCTCCCGACGCCGCAGATGAAGATTGAGAGCATGGTCTGGTATGTGGCAGGCGTAACCTCGCAGTCCGGCACGGGGCACACCGCCGGGGGCCGCTCGCGGGCGTTTCAGTTCACCACCGACGGAGTTGCTGCGACCAACCCTGGCGAAGGCGACCTCGGTACCGGGCGCCAGTTGACAACTGTCGAGCACGACATGCAAGAGATCAAGATCCTGACCACCGCCTTGCCCGCCGAGTATGGCCATTCCGGCGGCGGCATCATGAACATCGCTTTCAAGGGCGGCACGAACGCCTTCCATGGCCTGGCCGAAGAGCGCTATGTCAGCAAGTCCATGATTCATCGCGGCTGGCAAGAACCCGTCGTGGTCAGCGGCCCCTTCGCCTTCCACCTGATGTCCGCCAACATCAGCGGCCCCATCAAGAAGAACAAGACCTTCTTCATGGCCGGCTGGCAGCGGCACCACGAGAGATCCGGCAACAACCAGAATGCCGACGTGCCCAGTCCGGCCCAGTTGAACGGCGACTTCAGCAACCCGGCGGGGGTAGTGGCAGCCGACCGGATCTACGACCCGGATTCGCTAGTGCAACTGCCGAACGGATCGTATTCGCGCACGCAGTTCGCGAATAATCAGATTCCGCGGAGCCGGTTCGATCCGGCGGCGGTCAAGTTCCTGGGTCTCAATCCTTTCCGTGGCGAGGGCAACCGCTACAACTCGGCGTTTTACGACAGCACCGGACCGCGCCAAAACCTGGCCATCGATACCGACAAGAATTCCTACCGGTCGGGCATCGACGGGAAGATCGATCACTCCTTTAGCGACCAGCACAAGATCTTCGGCCGTTACTCCAACGCCCGGCACCGCTCCATGAGCGGCACCTGGCAGATGCAGTTGGCCAATCGCGATCTCGACTACATCGCGGCGCCGATTCCGATCGACCAGCGGCAGGTGGCGATCTCCGATTCCTACGTGATGAATCCGACGACGATCAACGAAGTGCGGCTCGGTTGGAACCGGCGGAAGAGTACGCGACTCCCCGCAAGCCTCGGACAGAACTGGGCGTCGAAATTCGGCATCCCCAACGTGTCACCGGACACCATGCCCATCTTCCAGAATGCGACGGGCGGACAGTTCTACTTTCGCTTCCCGGAAGGGGAGACCGTGGATGTGAATGAGAACTTCAGCATCCAGGACAACCTCTCTCTGATTCGAGGCCGCCACACCTTCAAGACCGGCTACGAGCTGCTGCGGACGAGGATTAACTCCCATGTCCAAGCGCTGCCCTCGGGGACCTATCGGTTGGGTGGGACGGAGTTTCCTTTCACGCCCGGCACCGGAAACACGTTCGCTTCGTTTCTGCTGGGCGGCGTGGTGCGGGCCGATTTCACCAAGGCGTTTGGCACCTGGCTGCCGAGATGGTGGAGCAACGCGCTGTACTTCCAGGACGACTGGAAGGCCACCAACAAGCTGACCCTGAACCTCGGCGTCCGCTGGCAGACCGAGAGTCCGTATCGGACCAAGTACGGGCAGCAGAGCCAATTCGATCCCAACGCCATCGATCCGCTGACGGGCAGGCAAGGGGCTTTGCTACACCCCAGCGGTGCCCTCGCCAAGCGTGACGCCAATAACTTCCAGCCGCGCGTGGGCCTGGCCTACAACTTCCGAAAGGACTGGGTGTTCCGGGGCGGTTTCGCCGTCAACACGCTCGATCTGTGGACGAACAGCTTGCGCGAGAACTTCGAGGAATACCTGGCCACCGCCGTGGTCGAGCAGCCTGTGGGGAATCCGGCTACCGCGTTCAAGCTCTCCCAGGGGCCGCCGACGATCAACTTTAACGTCCGGCCCGATGGGTCGGTGCCTTTCGTGGGGACCAACTATGCCGGACGCCCGGCGTCCTACTACGACCCCAATATGCGCGCTCCGTACGTGATGAACTGGAACGCCGGCATCCAGAAGCAGTTCGGAAGGGACTACTTGTTGGAGGTCAACTACCAAGGCTCCTCGGGCGTGGGCTTGCTGAACCGCTGGGACATCAACGCCATCCCCTTGGATATCTCCACCGATCCGGCGCGGCTGAATACGATCCGGACCCAGGCTCAGAACTTCAAACCGTATCCGCAGTTTGGGAGCGTGATGCTCTACAGCAATTTCGGGCACAGCAGCTTCCATTCCGGCACTATCAAGGTGGAGAAGCGGATGTCCCGGGGACTTACCTTCACCTCGTTCTACACCTGGGGTAAGTCCATCGACGAGGCCAGCAACGATGGCGCCGCCGGTGGCATAACCTACTACAATCGGAGCCTGGAGAAGGCGCGGTCTAACTACGACGTCGCGCACCGCTGGATTACCTATGCGATTTGGGATGTGCCGGTCGGTAAGGGGAAACGGTGGATGAATAGCGGAGGCGTGGTGGGCAAGGTCCTCGGTAACTGGCAGTTGTCGGCGATCCAAAGCGCTGAAACGGGGGCGCCTCTGACCTTTTCTCACAACGGCCAGTTGCCCGGCAACGTGACCAACGTTTACCTGCCGGGGGCGATGCGTCCGGATATGGCCCCTGGGAAGACCTACGAC
>JACQDI010000962.1 GCA_016201195.1 Acidobacteriota bacterium
CCTGGGGGAGGATGGGCTTGGAGACGTAGGCATCCATGCCCGCGGCGAGGCAACGCTCGCGGTCCGCGTTCATGGCGTGAGCGGTGAGGGCCACGATGGGAATGTGGCGGCCGGTGTTTTGCTCCTTCTGCCGGATCGCGGAACTCGCTTCGAATCCGCCCATCTCCGGCATCTGAATATCCATGAGCACCAGGTCGAATGATTGTTTCTCAAGCGCGGCCAGGACCTCGAGACCGTTATTGGCTACTACCACCAGGTGCCCCCGCTTTTCGAGCGTGCGCACGGCCAGCCGCTGGTTGACGAGGTTATCTTCGGCGAGCAGGATGCGCATCCGGGGCCGGCTTTCGGCAGGCGGTAGGGACTGAGGCACGGCATCGGGCAGCGGTTCCTGCCGCCATGCGGCGCCGGCCACGGTTTTCAGGATTGCCTCCCACAGCTCGGCCTGAGTGACCGGCTTGACGAGATGACAGGCCACGCCCAACTCTGCACAGCGGGCCCGGTCAGACTGGAGATCGGAAGAGGTCAGCATCATGATCGTGGCCGCGGCCAGGGTTGGGTCCTCCCGGATGCGGTGGACCAGTTCAAAGCCGCTCATTTCCGGCATCTGGCCGTCCAGCAGAACCAGGCGGAACGGCCGCCCGGCGTCCCGGGCGTTGCGCATGGCCGCCAGGGCCGCTAGCGCCCCGGAAACGACGGTGGGTTTCATATGCCAACCGGTCAGTACGTCCTGGAGGATACGCCGGTTGGTAGCGTTGTCGTCGACCACCAGCAGTTCGAGGTCGCACAGTATGGCCGGGTCGGCCGGAGCGGGCCGCCGGGCGGGAGCCAGCGCGTATCCAAACCGGGCGGTGAAGTGAAACGTGCTGCCCTTGCCCGGCTCGCTTTCGGCCCAGATTTCCCCGTCCATCAGACGCGCCAGTTGCTGTGAGATGGAAAGGCCCAGGCCGGTGCCGCCGTAGCGCCGGGTGGTTGAGCCATCGGCCTGGGTGAACGGACTGAAGATGTCCCGCAGCTTGTCTTGGGGAATGCCGACGCCGGTGTCGTGAACGCGGAAGTGGAGGTAGACCGACTCGTCGGCCATCGTGTGTGGGTCCACGCGGACCGCCACCTCGCCGCTCTCGGTGAACTTGGTGGCGTTGCCCACCAGGTTCATCAGAATCTGGCGGAGCCGCGTGGGATCGCCGACCACGATATCGGGCACCTCCGGGTCGACCTGGCAGAGCACCTCCAGCCCCTTCTGGTGCGCACGCAGGGCCTGCGTCTTAACCGTCTCATCCACCGTCTCCCGGATGTCGAACTCAATCGGTTCCAGCTCCAGCTTGCCCGCCTCGATCTTGGAGAAGTCCAGGATGTCGTTGAGCACGGTGAGCAGGGAGTCGGCCGAGTTTTTCACCATGCGCAGGTATTCGCGCTGCTCGGGGGTGAGGCTGGTATCGAGGGCCAGCTCGGTCATGCCGATGATGCCGTTCATCGGGGTGCGGACCTCGTGGCTCATGTTGGCGAGGAATTCACTCTTCAGGCGGGCGCCTTCCTCGGCCTTCTCCTTGGCCGCCACCAGCTCGACGGTGCGGGCTGCCACCTGCTCCTCCAGACGCTCCCGGTGACTTTCGAGAGCGTTGCGGTGAGCCTGGATTTGGCCGAGCATCTCGTTGAAGGCGTCGATCAGCACTCCCACTTCGTCGTTGCCGTGCTTGTCGGCTCGCACGCTGTAGTTTTTCTCCGCCGAGATGTGCCGCGCCGTCTGAGCCAGCCGCTGCACCGGCTCGGAAACAATGAGCTGGAGCCGCGCGGCGAGCAAAACGGCGAACACGATAGAAGCCGCCAGTACGACGGCCACCACGCCCAGGTAGTGCACCAGCCGCCGGTAGGTTTGCTGCAAGTCCGACCAGATGTAAACAGCGCCGATCCGTTCTTTGTCCAGCACAATGGGCCGGAAAACGAACACGGCGTTGCGCGCGAAATAATGCCACGGCGGGCGGGGTCGGTTGGGTACCAGACGGGCGGCGGCGGGATCCCGGCCGTAGCGGGCAAAGATGACGCCATCCCGGTCGTAGATGCCGGCGGCGACGATGTGATCCTGGGTGCGCAATGCGGCCAGCGTCTCTTCGGCTGCCTCCCGGTCGGAGAAGGCCAGCGCCGCCGGGGTGTTGGCGCCGATCACGTCCGCCAGCGAGGAAAGATCCTCGGCAGTGCTGTTGCGGAAAGAAAAGAGCCCGTAAATGATAAACGCCGCGCAGGCGGCAAGCAGTGCCACACTGCTGGTGACGACGATAATCAGGGTCAGTTTCCGGCCGATCGAAAGATCTCGCAATCGCATGTCAGTCGTAGCGCACCACCCGAGCCAGCTTCAACAGTTGCGAGCTGATCCGAATTCCGGCGCGTTCGGCGGCGTGGAGGTTAATTTCCAAGTGCACCTTGTTCTCCTCGGTGACGAAGTTGATCATGCCGCCGTCGTCGGCAAACTGCCTCTTCTCGCTGACAGTCAGCACGTTTGCTTTTCCCAGTGACTCCAGAATCTCTGCCAGCCGCCGGCGTTCTGGCTCGGAGATGAAGACGATATGGCACTGCTTCAGCTCGACCGGCCCGGAGACCCTCCTCACCTCCAGGCGGTGCCCCCTCACGGTCTTTTCCTTCAAGGTACTGTCGAGCAAGGAGCCGAACGGATCTTTGCCAAACACCCCCACCAGGATCGGGCCAGCGTCATCTCCCAACTTATCGGCTGGCCACTCGACGAACTTTGCGAAATTGTATAGGTAGGCGGCTTTGACCTGGTACTCCAGCACCGGGGTACGCGGGAGCTCCTGGGCGGGGACGGTGGGGGCGCCGACCGCGACCGCTATGAGGAAGCCCGCGGCCCTGGCTCGTAGCGGGAGGTTCAGAACCGCCATGTCACCTTTCCGTACATGCTACGACCCAACCGGTTAAGCTTCGAGACCGGCAGCACAGCTTCCTGCTCCATCTCCAGGCTGGGTGAGCCGCACGCACACAACCCCCCAGAGCTCTTATCGGCACGAAACTACGGGAAATGCAGACCTTTTGAAATCGTTCCTTCAGGGTCGCCAGGTGACCTTCCCATAGATGCTGCGGCCGACCTCGGTCCTGCGGGTAAAGACTTCGGAGACGAATTCCGGATGCCGGTTGTCTAGC
>JACQDI010000950.1 GCA_016201195.1 Acidobacteriota bacterium
ATCCACCGTCTGGCCGGTGGCGCCCTTGACCAGGTTGGGGCCGCCCAGGCCCATGAAGCTGGTCTTCTCCACCATGATCATGACGTCGCTCAGCGCCGGCAGATAGGCCCCTCCGGCTATGCAAGGCCCCATCACCGCTGCAATCTGCGGCACCCGCAGCTCACGCCGCATCTTCGAGTTGTAGTAGAAAATGCGTCCGGCACCGTATTGGCCGGGGAAAATGCCGTCCTGATAGGGGAGGTTGACGCCCGCGCAATCGACCAGGTAGACGATGGGCACGTGGTGCCGCATGGCGATTTCCTGCGCGCGCAGGATCTTGGTGATGGTCTCGGGCCACCAGGCGCCGGCCTTCACCGTGGCATCATTGGCCACCACCACCGCCGGCCGCCCGGTCATGGAGCCGACGCCAGTGATCACGCCCGCCGCCGGGGCCAAACCCTCGTAGCGGTCGTAGGCCACCAGCAGCCCGATCTCGAGGAAGAAGCTTCCCGGGTCGAGCAGCTTTTCGAGGCGCTCGCGCGCGGTGAGCTTGCCGGCCTTGTGCTGCCGTTCGATCCGCGACGGACCGCCCCCCTGGCGCAGATGCTCCTCGAGCTGGCGGATCTGCTCGACCAGGTTGCGCATCCTCACCGCGCGAGCCGCGCGTTCCCGCGCGCTGGGAACCGCCAGTCCGGGCTGCGGGTGAAAGACCGCCTCGGGGGTCTCCATAACGCTTTCTCTCTCGGATGTTAGCACGGCGAGAACGACGTTCCATACCGCACAGTGCCGGGGATGCCGGGGATGGGGACGACATTGCCTATACCATTTCGGCTACGGGAAGCCCCAGTGCCGTGATCACGGTTGAAGTGGGATCGCAGGTCTCGGGCAAGATCGCGATACGGCGGAAACCGCCTATGATTCAGTGGTAGCGGCCTTACAGGCGGCGCAAGCCCGGCAGCGGGCGCTGCGGTACGAATAGCTCATACCGTTACCCTGGTTCCGTCGAATTTCGTCAGCGAGAAGCCCTCGAAGTCTTCGTTGTAAGTGGACCTCTGGTCACGCAGGACGCTGAGGGCGACGGCCTCGCCCAGCTTCATCGACTCGCTGTAGTCGGTGCGCCAATGGATGCCGGCGAAGTTGCGGCCCGTGGCCACATTGGCCGCGAGCTTGTTCAGTTCGCCGCCTACGGTGAGAGGGGGACGCGCGTAGGGCGCCAGCGACAGGCCATCGGGGCTGGCCACGACGGGATCCGGCAGGACAAAAGACTCGTCGAACCAGGCTTTGAGGACGGTGACGCAGGCTCCGGCCACGGTGGCATGGCCGGCGCCGTAGGAGGGATGCAAAGGCGAGCCTTCCGGGTAGGCCTGCGGCAGCAAGTAGCTGCCGGTTGCGGCGAAGGTCCGGCTGAGCGCCCCGTCGGGCGATTTGGCCGAAGCGGAGATGTCGTCGTGCAGGGGGTAGCCGGCGGCGCCGGTCACCGTGTTGTGGACGCGGCCCCCGAACTCTTCGGGTCGCAGCCGGCGATGCACGTACCACTTCTGGTACCACACTGCCTTCAGGGCTCGCGTCGATACCTCGGCCAGCACGGCCACGATGTGCGGGCCGCCGAACGTGCCGAAGCCGTCCTGGGTCGCCGAGCCGCTGTAGGGGTTGCCGGGATCAAACGCAGCCCCCACGCCCCCTTGACCTGGAGGCGCCAGCAGGATCAGGCAGGCGTTGAAGTACGCCTGGAACAGCACATCGAGGTGCACATACTGGGCCAGGTCGCGGCTACTGCGAATGAACCGGGGAGTGGGATCGAGCTGGTCGGACTGCAACGGCCGGTAGCCGTTCTGGATGTCGAGCCAGTCGGCGTAGCGGGTCATGTAATCGATGCCCGGCAGCACGGTGCGAGTCCGCTGCTCGAATACCTCGACGCCGAACGGCACGGGTCTCAGCATGAATTGCGAGACGTAGGGGCCGGCCAGATCGCCCGGCGTGAATCCGCGAAACAGAGTCGCGGTGGTAACGCCTCCGGCGCTCTTGGGCCCGCGAAAATCAGAGAG
Organism: Acidobacteriota bacterium; assembly: GCA_016201195.1. Taxonomy (GTDB): domain Bacteria; phylum Acidobacteriota; class Terriglobia; order Bryobacterales; family JACQDG01; genus JACQDI01. Next base: position 2,025 of record JACQDI010000950.1, read on the forward strand.
AGCGGATAGTTCAGCGGCGGCAGCCTGGGTGATGGGATGCGAGCGGTAATCGGTGAACGGCACGTCGCGCGCGAGCGCCATCCAGTAAAGCTCGATCGCCTCGGCTGCCTGCTGGGCGCTGCTCAACGCGGGCGCTGGCGGTATGGCGAGCTGGTGGGAATCGGTTCCCTCCAGATCAAACGCCAGTCCGGCCTGGGGATTCACCAGCCGGCGCCGCCGCGAGGGATCGGAGCCCAGAGGGATCTGCTCGAAGTCGGCCGGGCGGCCGGACGAAAGGGCGGTGATCAATTGGCCGTAGGCGTCCAAATAAGGCTCGCCCCGGGCGCCGTGAGGCAGCCCTTTCGAGTAATTCCCGATCTTGCTGGCGTACCGTTCCTCGTCTCCGTTGGCCAGGTGATCCGGCACGTCAATGCTCATCTTGTCGATGGCCATCTGGTTTCGGATCTGGTAGGACTCGATGCGGCGCTGATTGCCGGTAGTGGGCCCGGTTTCAGCCGCGCGAGCCGGGGAGGCGGCGCCGCTCCACAGCGCGGCCGCGGCCGCGCCGGCCTGGCCCAGAAATGCTCGCCGGTCCGGAGAACGGGGAACACCTGTACGTCTCTGACGAGTTTCCACTGGAAGGACCTCCTGAGCGATCCCAGGATAAACGGTTACTGGCTCCGAGTCAACGCCGGCTGCCCAATGAGGTCCAGGATGCGGGCGCGCAGCTCGGCGAGCAGGCGATCGACGTCGCGGTGGTTCATGCCGGTGGTGGAGATGGGAGAGCCGATGCGCAGCTCGACCAAGCCGGGGCGGACGATGATGGAGCCAATGGCGAGCACGGCGCGGGTACCGCGGATGCACATGGGAACCACCGGCGCTCCGGCCTTGATGGCGATGTAGGCGCCGCCGGGGCGGAACTCGCCAAGGTTGCCATCCGGGCTGCGGCCACCCTCGGGGAACACGACGATGGAGACTCCCGTGGCGACCCGCCGGGCGGCGCCGGTGAGGTTGCGGATCGAGGCCCGGATGTTGTCTTTCGCCACAGGCAGGTGGCCGGCCCGGCCAAGGTGCCACCCCAAGAACGGGATCATCCACAGGCTCTTTTTGGCCAGCACCCGAAACTCCCAGGGGAGATAGCCGAATACCAGCGGCGTGTCGATCAGGCTGTGATGGTCGGAGCAGAACACGTAGGTAGCGCCGGGGGTGAGGTTTTCGAGGCCGGTAACGGTGACCTTGACGCCGCTCGCGGCCAGCACCCAGCGCGCCCACCGGCGGGCGATCGCGTGCTGCCAGCGTCCCGTGCCGTCCACAATGGAAGCGAGCAAAGACAGGCTTCCCAGGAAGACGGTCAGGATCGTGATCAGCGGGTCAGTCCACAGCAGGGCGCGGAGCATGGAGCAGCGCTTTCGCCTCCCCGACCAGAAACAGCGAGCCGGTCACAAGAATTATATCTGTCTCGGAGGCGGAGGCGCGGGCCCGGTCCAAGGCTTCGCTTAGACTTTCGGTCACCTGGATGTGGGGGTGGTGATGGCTGACGATGGTTTCGAGCGCCCGGGGGCTGACGGCGCGCAGCAGGCTGACGCGGGTGAGGAGCACCTGGTGGGCCAGTGGGAACAGGGCGCCGGCCACCTCCTCGACGGCCTTGTCGCGCATGGCGGCGTAGATGAGCCAAAGCCGGCGGCCGGGGTAGTGCACGGTGAGGAATCGTGCCAAGGCGCGAGCGCCGGCTGGATTGTGGGCGCCGTCGAGCAGGATCAAAGGCGCCTCCGCGACCTGCTCGAGCCTTCCGGGCCAGCGGGCCTGGCGCAGGCCTTGCTCGACCGCGGTGTGGGGGACGCCCACCAGGTCCAGCGCGGCGATGGCGGTGAGCGCGTTGGTGACCTGGTGCTCGCCGGCCAGCGAAAGCTCGGCGCGCAGGCGGGCGCCGGAGGGTCCGTGGGCTACAAAGCGATAGTACCCGCCCTGGTGGGCCACCTGCTCGGCGCGCCAGTCCGTCCCTGCTTGCAGCACGCGGATCCCCAGCTCGCGCGCGCGCGCCTCGAGCACCTCGGCGGCCTCCGGACGCTGGGGGGCGAACACCGCCGGCACGCCGGGCTTCAGGATGCCGGCTTTCTCGGCGGAAATCGCGGCGGCGGCTTTGCCGAGCAGGGCTTCGTGATCGAAGTCGATCGGGGTTACCACGGCCACAAGCGGCGTAATGACGTTGGTGGCGTCGAGCCGTCCGCCCAGGCCCACCTCAATGACAGCCCGCTCCACGCCCGCTCTGCGAAAATGCTCGAACGCCATGGCGGTGACGCACTCGAAATAGGTCGGGTGGCAATCCAGGCGCTCTTCGGCCAGGAGCTGCTCCACGACGGCGTGGACCGAGTGGAACGCGGCGCAGAAATCGGCGTCAGGGATGTCCTCGCCCGAGATGCGGACGCGCTCGTTGATCCGGACCAAGTGAGGCGAGGTATAGAGGCCGGTGCGAAGCCTCGCCGCGCGCAGCCCGGCTTCCACCATGGCCGCGGTGGAGCCTTTGCCGTTGGTGCCGGCGATGTGCACGCTCGGAAAAGCGTCCTGCGGCCTGCCCAGCCGGTCAAGCAGCGTCGAGATGCGTTCCAGGCCGAGCTTCGCCGTCTTCACCTCGTTGCCGAGGGAGAGCAGGTAGCGGACCGTTTCCGGGTAAGTCAGGCGGGACTGCAGAGAAACTCCAGGGCGCGCGCGACCCAGGCTTTCAGCTCCGGCCGCTTCACCACGGCGTCGAGCATGCCGTGCTGGAGCAGGAACTCGCTGCGCTGGAATCCCTGCGGCAGCTTCTGGCGGATAGTCTGCTCGATGACGCGCGGACCGGCGAAGCCGATCAGGGCGTTGGGCTCGGCGATGTTGAAGTCGCCGAGCATGGCAAAGCTGGCGGTGACGCCGCCGGTGGTCGGATCGGTGAGGATGCTGATGTAGGGGACGCGGGCCTCGTCCAGGCGCATCAGGGCACAGGAGATCTTGCCCATCTGCATGAGGCTGACCGCGCCCTCCATCATGCGCGCGCCGCCCGAGGCGGACACGATCAGCAGCGGCCGGCGGCTTTCGAGCGCCCGCTCGATGGCCCGGGTGATCTTCTCGCCCATGACGCAGCCCATGCTGCCGCCGATGAACTTGTACTCCATAGCGCAGACGATGACCGGCCGGCAAGCCAGTTTGCCTTCCGCCGTGATCAGGGCGTCGTTGAGCCCAGCGGCCGCTTTAGCGGCGGCGAGCCGGTCGCGGTAGGGCTTCTGGTCGACGAAGCCGAGCGGGTCACTGGATGTCAGCTCGGCATCGACCTCGGTCCATTGGCCATCATCCAGCAACTGCGAGAGACGGGTGCGGGCGTCCACGCGGAAGTGATAGCTGCACTTGGGACAGACCTGGAGGTTACTCTCCAGGTCGCGCTTCCAGATGATCTGGCGGCAGCCATCGCACTTGATCCACAGGCCTTCGGTGCGGACCTTCTTTTCCGACGGCTCATCCGGACGCCGGTCTTTTTTAAACCAGGGCATAGGAGGTCAGTATTCAATCCCCCGCTGGGCCAGGATGCCCTGCTCATAGGGGTGCTTCACCTGCTTGATCTCGCTCACCAGGTCGGCCGCCTCCACCAGCTTGGGGTGGGCGTTGCGGCCAGTGCAAATCACGTGCAGTGCTTCGGGTCGCGCTCGCAGGTCGGCCACCACCCGGTCAATCTCGATCATCCCATAGTGGATGGCGTAGTTGATCTCGTCGCAGATGATCATATCAAAGCGGCCGGCGCGCATCTCGTCGTGCACCATGGCCCAGGCCTGCTCGACCATCTCCACGTCGGCCGGGTCCGGCTTTTCGGCGCCGATCTTGACGAAGCCCCGTCCCATGACGCGGATCTCGAACAAGCCTGGCGGCAGCATCTTGGCCGCGTCCAGTTCGCCGTAGTGCCACGATCCCTTGATGAACTGCACCATCAGCACCTTCAGGCCCTGGCCGACGGCGCGGAAGGCGGTCCCCATGGCGGCGGAGGTTTTCCCTTTGCCGTTGCCGGTGTAGATGATGAGAAGTCCTTTGGTTTCGGCCATGACCTCACTAGAAAGCCACAGAGGCACGGTCTCCGCGTCTCCGTGTCTCCGGGTCCCCGCGTCTGCGCGACGCCCTTGGGTTGCGGCTCTGCTGCTCTGTGCCTCTGTGTCTCTGTGGCATTCTATCTACCGTGCATACGGATGATTCTTCAGAATCGTAAACGCCCGGTAGATCTGCTCGGCCAGGATCACGCGGGCCAGCTCGTGGGGCAGCGTGAGGCGCGAGAGCGAGAGCAGCAACTGCGCCTTCCCGCGCGCTGAGGCGGAGAGGCCGTCGGCGCCGCCCACCAGAAACAACAGCTCCTGCACGGCCGTGTTCTGAGCCTTCTCCAGCAGCGCCGCCAGCCCGGCCGAAGTCAGCTCGCGGCCCGAGGGATCGAGCGCCACCTTATACGCCTTCTCGCGCGCGTCGAGCGCCTTTTCCCCGCGCACCTCCCGCATCTCGAACTCGCAGAACCGCGCGATGCGCTTGGCGTACTCTGCGGCGAGCGCATTGGCCGCCCGATCCCGCGGCTTGCCGATATACAGCAGGGAGATCTTCAGAGCAGCTTCTCCACCACCACCACGTTCGGCGAGGCGGCGCCTAGCGCGCCGTGCCGGAGGTGGACGCCCACCTCGCGGAAGCCGAGCTTCTCGACCAGCTTCCGGCTGCTGATGTTGTGCTCGAGCAGGTAGCCGACCAGCTTGTGCAGGCCGCGGGCGCGGGCCTCCGCGATCAGGGCGCCGGCCAGCAGTTGTCCCACCGCGTGGCGGCGCCAGGCGCGGTCGATGTAAATCGACATCTCGGCGATGCTCGAGAAGGCCCCGCCGTCGCGGTAGGGGCTGAGCGAGGCCCATCCCACCGGCTGGCGAAAGTTTTCCGCGATCAGCACACGCAGACGCGGGTTTCGGAACCAGCCCTCGACCTCCGCCGGCGGGCACATCTGGGTGGCGAAGGTGGCCAGGCGGTCTTCGATGCCCTGGTTGTAAATGCGCCAGATCGCCGGCGCGTCGACGGGGACGGCCACGCGGATCTCCAGTCCCGGGTTGGGGGCGCCGGCCGAAGCCATGTCTCAGCCCGCCTCCGCAACCGGGACCCGCCGGGCGGTCTTCCACAACCGCTCCAGCTCATAGTAATTGCGCGCGCGGGGCGAGAAAATGTGCACAATGAAATCGCCGTAATCCATCAGGATCCATTCCGCCTGCTGGTAGCCTTCAATGCTCGCCGGGCGGACCCCTTCCTGCTTGAGCTGCTTCTCCACTTCGTCGCTGATGGCCTGGTTCTGGCGCGAGTTGAGGCCGTTGCAGAGGACGAAAAAGCTCGTGAAGCTGGCCACCTCTTCCAGATCGAGAACCGCGATGTCTTCCGCTTTCTTCTCCTGGGCCGCCTCTACCGCGACCTGCCAAGCCTCCATGGGCGCTCCTAGAAAACCATTGTAGAATAGAAAAGACATGCCTCGATGGGCCATTTGCGGGCTGGGTTTACTGGTAGGCTTGCTGCCGGCTCCGGGCCTGCGCGCGGCTGACGTGCCGGCCGCGGTGGCCAACCTGCGGCGGGTGCAGGCGCTGGTAGAGGCCGGCGCGGCGCCGCGCACGGCGCTAAAGGTGGCCGAGGAGCAGCTCCGGGACGCCCGCAACGACCAGGTATTGCGCGACACCCTTTACTCGGGCAACGTGACCCCGAATCAGGTGCCGGAGATGCTGCGGGCGGCCGGCGAGCTGCGCGAACGGGCGGCTGAAACCCTGGCTGCGCAACAGAAGCTGGTCGCCGCCGGAGTGCTGCCGGCCAGGGCCTTGGAGCGCTTCGAGCAGGACCGGGCCTACGCTGACAAGCAGTGGGAGCTGGCTCAGTCTCGGGCCAGGCTGGTGGAAGAACTCGTCGAAATGGCCCGGCGCGAGGCGGAAATGGAAGAACGCGAGCGGCTGGAGCTGGCCCTGCGCTTTGAGGGCAAGAGTACCCTGTCCGACCGGGACTTCCTTGGCGTCGAGACCGCCTTTCTTGAACAGTTCTCGCGGCCTCTGCCGGTCAGCGCCCGGGGGACCACCGCCGTCCACCGCAGCCTGGGCTTTGATCACCGGGAGCGGTTCGACGTGGCCTTGAACCCGGACCAGGAAGAAGGCCGCTGG
>JACQDI010000951.1 GCA_016201195.1 Acidobacteriota bacterium
CGCGTAAACCGAGCTGAAGGCGGTCACCATGATCATCACCGACAGCAAGGAGGCCGACCACTTCCCGTACAGCCGCTCCATGAACACCGAGCCGACGGCGTTGGTGTGAACCGCCTCACGCCACGGCACCACGCCGATGAAGGAAAGCGAGATCAGGATGTTAATGAGGGCCACGGCTAAAATCGAGATCACCACCGCGCGGGGGATCGTCCGCGGCGGGTCCTTCACCTCCGCGCCGAGGTAGCAGACCTGGTAGTAGCCCAGGTAGTTGTACATCACGATCAGCGTCCCTGCCCCCAGGCCGCGCACGAAACCCAGGCCGAAGCGAAATGCGTCGGGGGGAAAGTCAAAGGCCATCTTCGCGTTGAAGTTCCACAGCCCGGCCACGATCACCCAGCCCGTCGTGAGCAGCATGGTGATCCACAGCACCAGCATCAGCCGGGCCACGTCGGTGATCTTGCGGTAGAGCGCGAACAGGGCAATCCCGCCCACGACCGCCGCCGCCATCTTCTGCTGCATCTCGGTCATGGAAACGAAGTAGCCCAGGTACTGCACCAGGCCGATGTTGCCGCTGGCGATCTCGAGCGGCCCCGAAAACAGGAACTGCCAGACGAACAGAAAGGCCATCAGCCGCCCCCACCGGCGCGGCCCGAACCCTTCCCGCAGGAAAACGTAATTGCCCCCCGAAGCGGGCATCGCCGCCCCCAGTTCAGCCACCACCAGCCCGTCGGCGAGCGCAATTACCGCTCCCACCAGCCACCCGATCAGCGCCTGCGGCCCCATCATCGTGGCCAGGATCCCGTCCGCCCCGGCGATGGTAATGAACGGCCCGGTGCCGATCATGTTGGACATGTTGATGGAGGTGGCGTTGAGAACGCCGAGGCGGCGGTGCATTTCCATAGGAGTATTTCGCGATTTGTGATTTTATGATTCGTGATTTGGTGATTTAAGAAAGCCCGGCGCGCGTGGGTGCAATCATAAAATCACAAATCATAAAATCACAAACTACATCTAGTTGCGCCACGGTTTTCCGTAGCGCAGCATATACTCGATTCGCTCCTGGGTCTGGGGCTCGCCGCACAGGCTCAGGAAGGCTTCGCACTCGAGCTCCAGCAGGTAGCCTTCGGGGACCGCCACCGGGTTCGCCAGCTCGCCCCCGGCCAGCACGTGGGCCAGGCGCCGGGCCACGTGCGCGTCGTATGCGGTGATGTAGCCGGCCTGCTGCATCAGGTAAATACTCACCTGCAATGCCGCCAGGCCGGCCCGCCCGGTCACCCGGATCATGGGGGGGATGGCCGGAGGCGCATAGCCGGCCCTCACCAGGGCCAGCGCCGTCTGGCGAGCGTCGGCCAGCAGCCGGTCGCGGTTCATGGTGACCGGATCATCCGGGCGCAGGTAACGCCATTCCACCGCCTCGGCCGCACTTTGCGAAACCTTGGCCATGGCGATCGTCTCAAAAGCCTGCTTGAGATACGGAATGGGATCGCCTCCGGCGGGGACCGCGGCCATCCACCGCGCCAGCATCTCCTTGGTCCCTCCGGCCGGAGGCACCAGGCCCACCACCATCTCGCTCAGGCCGATGTTGGTCTCGGCGAGGGCCTGCACGCGCGCCGCGTGCAGCGCCAACTCGCACCCGCCGGCCAGCGTCTGGTGAAACACCGCCGCCACCACCGGCTTGCGGCAGTTCCGCGCGGCCAGGCACGCCTGCTGCATCTGCTGGACCGCGCGCCGCAGCTCCTCCCAGCGGCCGGCCCGGCTCAGGGCCAGTAGATACTGCAAATTGGCTCCGACGCAGAAATTCGCGCCCTGGTTACCGATGACCAGCCCCTCGTAGTACGCCTCGGTCTCTTCAATCGCCGACCGCAGCATCGCCAGCACCGCGGGATCGACCGAATTGGCCTTGGAGTGAAACTCCAGGCACAGGATCCCCTCGCCCATATCGAGCAGGCTCGCCCCGGGATTCGACAGCAGCACCCGATCGCGCTCCCGCAGCGCCGCCAGGCGGATCACACCAGGCTGTTCGGCGACCCTCTGGTGCGCCCCGCTCGCGATGTCGAAATAAAACCGCCTGTCCTTCTCTTGCTTGTAAAACGAGGTCGAGCCGGAGCGCAGCAGCTTCTGGACCAGCGGCGGCAGCGCCTTGCCCTCGGCCTCCATGCGCCCGGCCGTTTCCATCACCCCAATCGCGTCCCAGATCTCGAACAGCCCGCGCTCCCAGGCGAAGCCGTGCTTCATCGTCGCGTCGACGCTGGCGATGTGGTCGGTCACCTCCGGGATCCGCGCCGCGCTGTAGAGCAGCAGCTCGCTCCAGGTGGACCACAGGAAACGCCCGGCGCGATCGTCGCGTGAGAGCAGGTAGCGCAGCCGCGCCCCCAGGTCGGGAATCTTCTTTGCTGTCTCGAGCACCGGCAGGTTCACCGGCTGCGCCGGCCCGTATTCGAAGGTCTCCAGGTTGAGCACCAGCCGGCCGTCCTTGGCCTTCTTGAAGAATCCCTGACCCGCCTTGTCCCCGACCAGCTTCTTCGCGAGCATTTGCTTCAGGAACGCCGGCGGGACGAAGACGTCGCGCTTCTCGTCCTCCGGCACCAGCCGGTAGAGATTCTCGCTGACGAACACGCAGACATCGACTCCCACAAAGTCGGCCAGCCGGAAGGTGGCCGTGTTCGGGCGACCGATCAGCGGCCCGGTCAGCGCCTCCACCTCCTCGATGGTCAGCTCGTGGATCTGCATGGTCTTCAACAGATCCATCAGCAGGAACATGAACAGGCGATTGGCGATGAAGTTGGGCCGGTCCTTGGCGAACACCACCACCTTGCCCAGGTGGCGGTCGCAGAAGTCCCGCGCGAACTCGATGATTTCGGGTTTCGTTTCCGGTGTGGGGATCAGCTCGACCAAGCGCATCTGGCGCGGCGGGTTGAAAAAGTGGGTCCCCAGCCAGTGCTCGCGAAAATCCTTCGACAGCCCTTCGGCGAGCGAGGCGATCGGCAGGCCGGAGGTGTTGGAGCTGACCAGCGTCCCCGGCCTGCGGTGGCGGTCCACCTGGGTGAGCAGCGCCCGCTTGGCCTCGAAATTCTCGATCACCGCCTCGATGATCCAGTCGGCGTCGGCGATCTTGGCGAGGTCGGTCGAAAAGTTCCCCGTGCGGATCCGCTGGGCGTGGCCCGGCGTATAGAGCGCCGGCGGCCGCGACTTCTGCATCGCGTCAAAAAGCTGGTTGACGATGCGGTTGCGCACCTGCCGGCTGTCTAGCGTCAGGCCCTGCTTGGCTTCCGCCTCGGTCAGCGATTCCGGCGCGATATCCAGCAGCCGCACGTCGATCCCGGCATTGGCCAAGTGCGCGGCGATCCGCGCCCCCATGGTGCCGGCGCCCAGCACCGCCGCTTTGCGGATGGTTCGGGACATGGAGCATCTGAGTTTCGCATATCCGGGGGGCTTGTGGGTGCGCTAC
>JACQDI010000952.1 GCA_016201195.1 Acidobacteriota bacterium
CTCGGTTCGCCGCCTCCGGGAACTCGGCGCCGACGCGGTCAAGGTTCTCCTCTACTACACGCCGGAGGAGAACGCCTCCGTCAACGACGCCAAGCACGCCTTCATCGAGCGCATCGGGGCCGAGTGCGCCGCGGTGGACATCCCCTTCTTCCTCGAATTCGTTGGCTACGATCCGGCCGGTGGCGACGAGAAAGGCTTCGAATACGCCAAAAGGAAGCCCGGTATTGTCGCCGAAAGCATGGCCGAGTTCTCGAAAGACCGTTACATGGTGGACGTGCTCAAGGTGGAGGTTCCGGTGAACCTGGCTTTCGCCGAGGGCGCGCGGTCTTACACCGGGCCCAAGGCCTACACCAAAGCGGAAGCCCTCGAACACTACCGCCGTGCCGCCGCCGTCTCCTGCCGCCCGTTCATCTACCTCAGCGCGGGCGTGAGCAACGAGCAGTTCACCGAGTCGCTCGAATGGGCTGCCGAGGCCGGGGTCAGCTTCGCCGGCGTGCTCTGCGGCCGGGCCACCTGGAAGGACGGCATCCCCGTCTACGCCAAGGACGGCGCCGGGGCGCTCGAAAAGTGGCTCCAGGGCGAGGGCGTGGCCAATATCCAGGCGGTCAACAAACGCCTGAATGCGGCCAAGCCGTGGTACGCCTTCTATGGGGCCAAGTCGGCCGCCGAGCTCGCCGCGTAAGACCACAGAGATTTTTCTTGGCGCTCTTTGCCTCCTTGGCGTGCGCCTTTGGGCCTACGACAAAAATACCACCGACTTAGTGCAAAGCCCTGATTCTGCCGGGCTCCTCTTCGTGGTGTACTTTGATTGCACCCGTGGTGCGCTTTATCTAGGTGCCGCTATGAAAAAGAATCTCTTGCCCTTGCTGGGCGTGGCCTTCGTGGTGGCCATCATTGCTACCGGAATTTTTTACGGGCTGATTGTGGGCCGGCTCCGAACCACGCAAAGCCAGTCCCAGCCCGGCGTGGTAGTGGCCGCACGCAGCCTGGAACGCGGCACGGTCCTGGAGGCTTCGCTGGTGAAGTTGGCGAACCTGCCCGCGACGGACCGGCCCAAGGGCGCCCTGAGCGATCCAGAACAACTGGCTGGGCTGGCGGTGGTCCAGCCGGTCGGGGAAAACCAGCCGATCACGCTGGCCGATGTGGCGCCACGGGATCCGGCGGGAGCCGGGGGGAAGGGGATTCCTGCCGGCATGCGGGCGGTCTCGATTCGCGTAATCGACTCGCCGGGAGTGACCAGCTTGTTGCGCACGGGCTACCGAGTGGACGTCCAGGTGGTCCACAATCGAAGCACGCAGGGCAGCGGGGATACGGAACTGCGCACCATGCTCCAGGACATCGAGGTGCTGGCGGTGCAGCCGGAAGGGGCGGGGCGTACCGGTCCGGGAGCCGTGGTGACGCTGCTGGCTAAGCCGGCTGAAGCCGATATGCTGAGCGTGGCTGACGCGGGCGCCAAAATCCGGTTGTTGCTGCGCAACCCCAGCGACCGGGAACAGCCGCCGTTGCCCAATCTGGCGCTGACGAATCTGTTTGCCCGCGGCTCGGCGTCAGGAGCTCGCGCCGAGCGGCGGCCGGAGCCTGCCGCCCAAGGCAACCGCAGCGCCGCGCTGCTGCGCAAACCCTAAACCGAGATGATCCTCGCCTTTACCGTCCTCGCGATGTTTCTGATCGCGTTCCTGGCCGCGGCGATCGCCACGGTGGTCGCCTGGATCATTCTGCAGAGGCTTTCCGGCAATGGCGAGAGCGAGTCGGACGAAGTCGCGACCCGCTTGCTCAAGGAGGACAGCTTGAGCACCGTTTCGCCGTGGGCCGGCCTGCTCGCGTGTTTCGATTTCGTGAAGGGCTTGCAGGCGCGCCTCGAGGAGGCGGACCTGCCCTGGTCGGTGGGCCGCCTCACCTCGATGATGCTGCTGTCGGGCACGGTGGTTTTGGCCCTGCTGTCGAATTTGAACGGGATGCCGGTTTCGGTGGCCCTAGTGGCCGCAGTGGCCAGCGCGTGGATCCC
>JACQDI010000088.1 GCA_016201195.1 Acidobacteriota bacterium
GCGGTGATGTAGTAGATCTCGCCCAAGGGGGCCGGGTTCACGATGATGTGGGCGCGGGGCCCAGGGGCAAAGAAACAGAAGACGGAGATTGTGGCGCTCGGTGGGATCTCGCTCGAGGTGGAGCCGGGGGAGATCTTTGGGCTGCTGGGGCCGAACGGAGCGGGCAAGTCGACCACGGTGGGGGTCCTGACCACGCGGGTGCGGCCGACCAGCGGCGAAGCGTGGATCGGGGAGCACGAGGTTTGGAAAGACCAGGTGGCGGTGAAGCGGCGGATCGGGGTGGTGCAGCAGCGGCCGAACCTGGACTTTGCGCTGACGGCGCGGGAGATTCTGCTGTTTCACGGGGCGTACTTCGGCCTGGGAGCGCGGGAGTGTGCGCGGCGGGCCGGGGAGTTGCTCGAGCAGTTCAAGCTTACCGAGCGCGCGGACCACATGGTGCGCGGATTTTCGGGGGGTATGATGCAGCGGCTGTCGATTGCCCGGGCGATGATGCACGATCCGGAGGTGCTGTTTCTGGACGAGCCGAGCGCGGGTCTGGATCCGCAGACGCGGCTGCTGCTGTGGGAGATCGTGCGGGAATACAACCGGGCCGGCAAGACGATCCTGCTGACCACGCACAACATGGAGGAGGCCGACGCGATGTGCGGGCGCATCGCGATCATCGACCACGGGCGGATCATCGCCCTGGGGACGCCCAAGAAGCTGAAGGCTTCGACACCGGGAGGATTCCTGCTGCGGCTGCGGTTCGACCAGAGCGTGCCGGAGCTGATGGGGCGCCTGGCGACGATTGCCGGCGTGCGGGAAGCGCGGCCCGCCGGGGATGGAGGCGTAGATCTTTACGCCGACCGGGGAGGCTCGCTGATCCCGGAAGTGGTGAACCTGGCCCAGGCGGCGGGAGTGGGGATTCACGACGTGCACATCTCGGAGCCGAGCCTGGAGAACCTGTTCCTGCACCATACGGGAAGGAGCTTGCGCGAATGAACCGGAAAACCTTTTTCGCCATGCTGGCGCGCGACGCGCACGTCGCCCGCCGGAACTTCGTGCCGCTGCTGGTGCAGACCATGCTGCAGCCGATGCTGTTCGTGTTCATTTTCGGGCGGGTGATGACGCGCAGCGGGCTGCTGCCGACGGCGTATAAGAGCCTGCTGCTGCCGGGGATCATGGCCATCAGCATGGTGCTGTCGGGGATCCAGGCGGTGGCCATGCCGCTGATCGCCGAATTCCAGTTCACCAAGGAGATCGAGGACCGGCTGCTGGCGCCGATGGAGATCGGGTGGCTGGCGATCGAGAAGGTGATTGCGGGGATGATTCAGGCGCTGGCGTCGGGGCTGGTGATCATCCCCTTCGCGTGGCTGATTCTGGGGACGGGGGTGGAGCTGAGTTTTAGGAGTCCCGTGTTGTTTGCGGTGATTGCGCTGCTGGTGGCGCTGTTCGCGGCGGCGGGGGGGCTGACGCTGGGATGCAGCGTGGGGCAAACGCAGATCGGGCTGATGTTCAGCCTGGTGCTGGCGCCGATGATCTTTTTCGGCTGCGCGTATTATCCGTGGAGCGCGCTGGCGAACTTTCCGGCGCTGCAATGGGCGGTGCTGGTGAACCCGCTGGTGTACGCGAGCGAGGGTTTCCGGGGGGTGCTGGTGCCGCAGTTTCCGCACTTGTCGCTGGTTGTGGTGGTCGGGGCGCTGGCGGTGATTGATGTGCTGCTGGTCGCGCTGGGGTTGGCAAGGTTCCGGAGCAAGGCGGTTAGCTGACGGTTAGCTGAGAAAAACCAGATCTAGACAGCCACAGAGACACAGAGGACACAGAGAAGAAAGAATGTTCTCCGTGTTCTCTGTGTCTCTGTGGCTGTCTACGGCTAGATGTCGGCTAGCCCGCTTCTCTCACACGGGGTGAGGCTTGGCGCGGATTTGGGGGGCGGGCAGAGGTAGCGCCGGATCACGCCGGATTTTGTGAGCACTCGATGATGGGGAGGCGCTCTGCAATGGCTCTGGCGAGCGTGGAAAGGGCATGGGTAGCAGAAGTCGTCGGTTTCCCCGTAGGTCAGGCCGCCGCGGATGCCGCCGCCGGCCATCCAAACTGCAAAGCAGCGGGGATGGTGATCGCGGCCGTAGTTGGTTTCGGTGAGGGCACCCTGGGAGTAGACGGTGCGGCCGAACTCGCCGCCCCACACGACGAGCGTGGAGTCGAGCATGCCGCGCTGCTTCAGGTCCTGAATCAGGGCCGCGGAGGGCTGGTCGGTCTGGAGGCACTGGCCACGGATTTCGCGGGGGAGGTTGGAGTGCTGATCCCAGCCGCGGTGGAAGAGCTGGATGAAGCGGACGCCGCGCTCGGCCAGGCGCCGGGCGAGGATGCAGTTGGCAGCGAAGGTGCCGGGCTTGCAGGAGTCGGGGCCGTACATCTCGAAAGTGGAATCGGGCTCCTTGGATAGATCGGCCAGCTCGGGGACGGAGGTCTGCATGCGGAACGCCATTTCGTATTGGGCGATGCGGGTCGAGATCTCCGGGTCCTGGTAATCGTTGAGCTTGAGATCGTTGAGGCGCGCCAGGTCGTCCAGGAAGCGGCGGCGGGCCAGGGGGTCGTAGCCGGTGGGGTTCGACAGGTAGAGAACCGGATCGGCGCCGGAGCGGAACTTCACGCCCTGGTAGCGGGTGGGCAGGAAGCCGCTGCCCCAGGAGCGCTCGGCCAGGGCCTGGGTACCACCAGTTCCTTGGGAGACCATGACCACGAAGGCGGGCAGGTCCTGGTTCTCGCTGCCGAGCCCGTAGGCGATCCAGGCGCCGACGCTGGGCCGGCCGGCGAGCTGGAATCCGGTCTGGAAGAAGGTCACCGCCGGGTCGTGGTTGATCGCTTCGGTGTGGAGGGTCTTGATGAGACAAATATCGTCGGCGACCTTGCTGATGTGGGGCAGTAGCTCGCTCAGCCACATGCCGGATCGGCCGCACTGGGAGAAGCGGAAGACGGAAGGGGCGGTGGGGAAGCTCGACTGGTAGGCGGTCATGCCGGTGAGGCGCTGGCCCATGCGGACCGACTCGGGCAGGTCGCTGCCGCGCAGGCGCTGGAGGGCGGGCTTGTAGTCGAACAGGTCCAGTTGCGAGGGGGCGCCGTGCTGGAACAGGTAGATGACGCGCTTGGCTTTGGGGGCGAAGTGCGGGAGGCCGGGAAGGCCGGTCGACGCTTCGAGGTCGCGGGGGAGGAGCGAGGCCAGAGCGGCGAGGCCGAGGCCGGTGCTGGTGCGGCTGAAGAAATGGCGGCGGGTGAGGAGGAGGGGTTTCATTCCTTGGTCACCGTCTCGTCGAGGTTGAGGAGGATGCCGGCGACGGCGGCGTAGGCAGCCAGATCGCGGGGGTTGAGCGAGGGGTCGGAGGAGGATTCGCCGTGGCTCAAGAATTCCTGGGCCCTCTGAGGATTGCTGAAGTAGTCGAGGTGGAATTGCAGGTTGTCGCGGAGGATCGCGGCCTCCTTCGCCGAGGGCGTGCGCGAGGTGGCGAGGCGGAAACCGTGGCGGAGGCGTTCGCCGGGGTCCGCGCCGCCTTCCCGGATCATGCGCTGGCCGAGGAAGCGGGCGGCCTCGAGGAAGGTCACGTCGTTCATGAGGTTCAGCGCCTGGAGCGGCGTGTTGGTACGCGTTTCGCGGACCACGCAAGCCTCGCGGTTGGCGGCGTCGAAGTTGACCATGACCGGCGGGGCGATGGTGCGTTTCCAGAAGGTGTAGAGGCTGCGGCGGTAGAGATCAGGGCCGCGGCTCTGAACATAGTCCATGTCTTGCATGGCGATCTCTTTCCACAGGCCGG
>JACQDI010000953.1 GCA_016201195.1 Acidobacteriota bacterium
ACGTGGTTCGGCTACAATGAAGCAGCGGCATCATTTGTGTGATGCATCCGCCTCCGAAGCGTGGATGGAAGAACACGAGCTGTTTTCGCTTCTCGATAGCGCCGGGGACGCGGCCTTCGTGGTCGACCGCAGCGGCCTGATCCGGTATTGGAGCCCCAAGGCGGCAGAGTTGCTGGGGTTCCGCAAGGAACAGGTGCTGCTGAAGAACTGCGCGCAAGTTTTGGCCGGGAAAGACGAAGCGGGAGCGGACGTGTGCTGCCGGGACTGCCGGGTGCTGGAGCTGGCCTCGCAGCGGGGCCAGGTGGCGGCCTACGACTTTCACGCGGCGACGGCCTCGGGCCAGCGCCGCTGGGTGAATGTCTCAATCTTGGTCGCCCGGCCGAACCGGGGCCGCTCCATCCTGGTAGTCCACCTGATGCGCGACGCGGAGCGGCGCAAGCAGACCGAGATGGTGACCCGGGACATCCTGGTGGGCGTGGGGCGGCTGACCGGCATCGAAGCGGATCGGATCCTGGAGCGCGGCGTTCCCTCCCCTCCGGCCGTGGACCTGACTACCCAGGAAAAGACCATTCTGCGGCTGCTGTCGCTAGGGCGCAATCCCAACGCCATCGCCGAGCAGTTGCACATCAGCCGGGCCACAGTGCGTAACCACATCCAGCACATCTTGGGAAAACTCGATTGCCACACGCGCCTGGACGCCGTGCTACGCGCGGTCCGCGAGCGGCTGATTTAAGCCATCACTCACCGTAAAGATACAGGTCGTGGTTCTTCGAAAGATCAGACGGCACATCTCCTTGAAAGACGGCGTCATCATCCCAAAAGGGATCGCTCCGTTTGTTTCCACGAGGTGCGCTACGGGTGGCGGCTTTTTCCAAGGCGCGCCGGACGAATTCCCCAAATGAAATCCCTTGCGCGCGAGCCTGGGCGGTGACTTCCTGTTTGAGCTTCAGGGATAAGACAACCGTAGTGCGCTGGGTTGACATAATTATGCCGACATAGTAGCATAATCTCCATCCACGCCGGCTCTACGCACGTACCGGCGGGCCGACCGGGCGCTTCTCCCACTCGAAAAACTCTTCGATGGCCTCCACCACCAGCGGCAGATAGGAGTTGAGCAGGCAGCGGTCGATGTCGCGCCAGTCGCAGGAGGCGTCGGGGTAGCGTCGTTCGCAGGTAACGCAGACGTTGTCGCGGATGGCCTGAATGTAAGGCTCCATCCGGTCGCTCTTCACCTGGAGAATAGCCTCGGCGGCGGCCGGGAGCTTCTTCATCAGGGTGCAGGTACCCTCAGCGAGTTTGTCGCACGTGCCGTCGACGTTGCGATCCACGCAGACCGGGCAGATTTTGTTGAGGATCAGGGTGGCGAGCCGGCCACTTGTTGCCTCGTCCATACCTCACCTCCTCGGTCCCCAATCTCCTTGCACGAAAGCAGCCAATCCGTAACCCGCTGATTTGGACCCGGCGGGTCCGCCTGGTGGGTTACAGGCCGCGTTACAGACTGCAAACCTGTGTCTGGTGACGCAGGGAAGGTGTTAAACTGGGGACAGAAATGGCTGCCTTGAGCGGTGTTCGCGTCACCGACACGCTGTTTGCGGGCCTCACGACCGACCGGCTGGTCCAATCCTATCGGATTCTCTACACTTCGCGGCGGCTGGACGATCGCGAGATCATCCTAAAGCGGCAAAGCAGGATCTATTTTCAGATCTCCGGCGCCGGGCACGAGGCGATCGGCGTGGCGGCGGGGCTGGCTCTGAAGCCGGGATTCGACTGGGTGTATCCGTACTATCGAGATCGGGCGCTGTGCCTGACGCTCGGGGTGACGCCCGAGGAAATGCTGCTGGAGGCGGTGGGCGCCGCGCGGGACCCGGCCTCGGGGGGACGCCAGATGCCCTCGCACTGGGGACACCCCAAGTGGCGCATCGTGTCGGCATCGAGTCCCACGGGCACGCAGTTCTTGCAGGCCGTCGGCTGCGCGGAGGCCACGCGGATCCTGAAGGGCGAGGAGATCGTGCTGGTGGCTGGCGGGGACGGCCACACCAGCGAGGGCGAGTTCTGGGAAGCGTTGAACGCAGCGTGCTTGAAGCGGCTCCCGGTGCTGTTTCTGATCGAGGACAATGGGTACGCGATCTCGGTGCCCGTCGAGGCCCAGACCGCCGGGGGCAGCATCTCGCGGCTGGCGGCGGGCTTTCCCGATTTGTTCCTCCGGGAAGTGGATGGCACCGACTTTCTGCCCTCCTGCCAGGTAATGACGGAGGCGGCGGCTTACTGCCGGGCCGGGGAGGGCCCGGCGCTGGTGCACGCCCACGTGACCCGCCCCTACTCGCACTCGCTCTCCGACGACGAGCGGTTGTACAAGACCGAAGAGGAACGGCGCCTGGAGGCGGAGCGGGACCCGGTGGAGAAACTAGGCGAGTGGCTGGTGGCCGAAGGGATTCTGGATCACCACGCGCTGTCCATCATCCAACACGAGGCCGAAGAGGCGATCCAGCAAGCAGTAGACCGCGCCTTGAAAGCGGCGCCGCCGGCCAAGGGGTCGGCGCGGGTGTTTCTCTATTCGCCGGACGTAGATCCCGCTTCAGACGCCTTCGCGCGGGAGCCGGACTACTCGGGCGAGTCGAAGACCATGGTCGACCTGCTGAACGCCTGCCTGCGGGACGAGATGCGGCGCGACGCGCGCGTGGTGGTCTTCGGCGAGGACGTGGCCGACTGCACGCGCGTCGAGAACCTGGAAAAGGTGAAGGGCAAGGGCGGCGTGTTCAAGGTCACGGTCGGGCTGCAGCGAGAATTTGGGAGTGAGCGGGTGTTCAACACGCCGCTCGCCGAGGCGGCCATCATCGGCCGAGCCATCGGCTGCGCCACCCGTGGCCTCAAGCCGGTAGTCGAGATCCAGTTCTTCGACTACATCTGGCCGGCGATGATGCAGTTCCGCAACGAGCTGGCGACGCTGCGCTGGCGCTCGAACAACGGTTACTCCTGCCCGGTGGTGGTGCGAGTGCCGATCGGCGGGTACCTGGGGGGCGGGGCGGTATATCACAGCCAGAGCGGCGAGGTCGAATTCACCCACATCCCGGGGTTGCGCGTGGTGTTTCCCTCCAACGCGCTCGACGCCAACGGGCTGCTGCGCACGGCGATCCGCTGCGACGATCCGGTGCTGTTCCTGGAGCACAAGCGCCTGTACCGCGAGCCCTACAACCGGTCGCGCTATCCGGGGCCGGACTTCCTGATTCCCTTCGGGCGGGCGAACCTGGTCAAGTCGGGCGATCACCTGACCGTGGTCACCTACGGGGCGCTGGTACACCGGTCGCTGCAGGCCGCGCTCCAGGTGGAAAAGGCGCGGGGCGTCTCGATCGAGATCCTGGATCTGCGTACACTTAATCCCTACGATTGGGAAGCGATCGCCGAGTCGGTGCGCAAGACCTCCCGGGTAATGGTGGCTCACGAGGACTGCCTCTCGTGGGGCTACGGGGCGGAGATCGCTGCGCGGATCGCCGACGAGCTGTTCGGGCATTTGGACGCCCCGGTGGGGCGCGTCGGCGCGCAGGATACCTGGATCGCTTACAACCCGCAACTGGAAGACGAGATCCTGCCGCAGACGGCAGACCTGGTGCGGGCTATGGAGCGGCTGCTCGCCTGGTAGGCGCCGTTAATTCGGTTGATTCCCGTTGCTGCGAGACCGGATGTATTGCTCGACAACCTGGGTGAGGGAGTCTACCCGCGCGGTCAGAGTGTCCAACCGGGCGGTCAGAGTGTCCATTCTCGAACTCATCGCCCTCATATTCTCCGCAATGAGGAGCTGATTCTGCATCAGCAAGGTTTGGTTGTCGTCGAACTGTTTTTGGTTTCGTCCTACCGCTGCCAGGTCGGTGGCTACCTGGTTGAGGTTGCTCTCGAGCGAGCGCAACCACTGGTTGTGTAGTTCGATGTGTTCTTCGATCGTCATAAACCCACCGCTTGTTAGTCTACCGAGGTTTGCCGGCTGATGCAAGGCCGTAGGGCGCCTTGCCGGCAGCCTCGACGGTCCAGTTCCCTGGATCGAGCGGCACGCCGGCGATCAGCTCGGAGCCCAGCCGCACCTGCTCGGGGCCCGAGGCGGGCCGCAGCTTATACAGCGTATTCTCATCGACCGTGTACCACTCGGGAAACTCGTTAAGCCGGACGTAGTTCCGATCGTAGTTCAAGACGCGGCGGTGGCGGGCAAAGTCGAATTGGATCTTGCCCTTCCAGCCGGCGGGAGTCTCCAAACTCAGGTAGAGGCGCTCGCCGCGCCGCACCGCGCCCACGCGCAGGCCCGGGACCCAGCGGTCGGGCCGCGTTCCCTGGCTCTTGTAGTAGATGTAGAGCAGCAGCGTGCGATTGAAGTTGCCTTCGCCGTACCAGTGCTCGATGAAGCCGGAGGGCTTCTGCATGGCCGCCATCACCTGGATCTCGGATTCGATCCAGTCGAGGGCCTGGGGCACCGGCTCGCGCGCCACCAGGTAGAGCGCGCTCTCGATCGAGTCGGCGTAGCCGTCAAACGAGCCGCGTTCCCAATCGTAGTTGCGGTACTTGGGGAGGTTGGCGAGCACCCGCCGCACGGCGTCGCGGTATTTGATCTCTCCTGTGCACTGGTAAAAGGTATAGACCGCGCCGTAGACGTAGCCCCAGTTGTCGGACAGGCCCGCGTCGAGCGGCTTCAGCGTGGCCGCGTCGATCGTGTTGTAGAGCAGACCGTCGGGGTTGGCCGATTCGAGGATCCGGTCGAGCATGCGGGCCACCATCGGGCGATAGCGGGCGGCGCGCGGCGTCTGGTGGTACTGCTCGAGGGCGTAGAGCAGCGACAATCCCACGACCATCTCGTTCCCGTGGTCGCGCAGCCGCAGCCGGCCGTCGCCCGTATGCTTTTCGAAGTCCCAGTTCGAGCTGGGCACGCCGTGATTGCCGGGCAGCACTTCCTCGAAGTAAGCGTCGCCGATGCGGCGCGCCCAGTCGAGGAAACGCCGGTCGCCGGTCATGGCCGCCAGGCGCGCCAGCGTTTGCAGGAAGTCGCCGTTCAGTTCGGCGTCGGAGGCGGGCAAGTTGCCGAAGCGTGAGCGGACCGGAGCGTGCTGCATCGCGTCAGCGGTCATGTCCACCATGCGGTAGAACCACGGGGTGCGCCCCAGCAGCTCGGTCACGGCGAGCAGGCCGTCTTTGGCGTATTCCCCGGCGCCGAACAGGCTCGGCGGGCCCAGCTTGCCGGTGGTCAGCTCGAGGTTGGCGGGGATGGAATCGAGCGCCGTGGTGTACCGGATCTCGTTGCGCAGCATCTCCATCATGCGGCCGTGGTAAAGGTCGGGATCGGTGAGATGAGCCGTGAGAATCAGATATGGGTAGAGATCGGCGCCGGAGTTGTGTGGAGTGTAGAGGCGCGAGGTATCACCCGGCTTCAGGCCGCGCTCGCCTGGAAAGCGGTCGGGGAGCAGCAGGGTGCGCGGGTCGGCCAGGGTCAGCCAGGCATGGAGCACGCGTTGCGCCGCGAGAGCCATCTGGTCGAAGCGCCGGCCGTTCTGCCGGGCCTGCGCAAATAAGGCCGCCTCGTCCTGCGCGGGCGCCGTGACCACCATCGACAAAGCAAGAAGAAGAACTCTGTAGGAATCCATGGGAGGAGCATACACCAATCACCGCGAATGTTTCACCGGCCAATCCGGTTCTTCGAAATCCGGTCCGAATGGGCTGATATAATCAGGAAAATACAGGTGCGCCATGAAACTTGACACTCTTGCCGTTCATGCTGGAGACCGCAAAAAAGCCGGAAACTGGGTGCCGGTGACCACACCCATTTACAGCGCGTCGAGCTATTTCTATCCGGAGATGGATACGCTCGACCGCGTGTTTGGCGGCGAGATCCCGGGGCAGAACTACTCGCGCTACAACAACCCCACGACCAACGCGCTCGAGGAGCAGGTGGCCGCGCTCGAGAAGGGAGAATGGGCGATCGCCTGTGCTTCCGGCATGGCGGCGCTGCACCTGGCCCTGGCCGGGGCGCTGGCCGACCGGCGTAGGAGCGTGGTAGCCGGACCAGTGCTCTACGGGGCGACGATCCGGCTGCTGACCGAGATCCTCGAGCCGTCCGGAGTGGCCGTGCATTTCGCCGATCCGAACGATCCGGCGGCGTTCGAAGCGGCGGTCCAGGAGCACAAGCCGGGCTGCGTGCTGGTGGAAACGATCACCAACCCCATGCTGCGCGTGGCCCCGCTCGATACGGTGATCGAGGTCGCCCGCCGCCACGGAGCGCTGGTGGCCGTCGATTCCACGTTTGCCACGCCGTTGCTGGTGCGACCGCTCGAGCTCGGTGCGGATATGGTTGTCCACAGCCTGACCAAGTACCTGGGCGGCCATGGCGACGTGCTGGGGGGCATCCTCGTCACACGTGAGGAGTTCCGGCAGACATTGCAGTCGATCTCGCGGACCATCGGCGGCGTGCTCGGCCCGTTCGAGGCGTACCTTGCCATGCGCGGCGTGAAGACCTTTGCATTGCGGATGGCCCGCCAGTGCTCGAACGCCTGCCGCGTCGCGGCGTGGCTGGCCGCACACCCCCGCATCGACCGCGTGCACTTTCCCGGCGACCCTCGCCATCCCGACGCCGCCATCGCGCGGCGGTTATTCCCGCAGGGGCTCTACGGGGCGATGGTTAGTTTCGAAGTGAAAGGCGCCGGCAAGGAGCAGGTCTTCCGGCTGGTGGATTCGCTGAAAATGATCGTGCCCGCCACGAGCCTCGGCGACGTCCACTCCATGGTGCTCTATCCCCCCATGAGCTCGCACCGGGACCTGGCCCCCAAGCACCGCCAGCGTATGGGTATCGGCGATAACTTCCTGCGCCTGTCGGTGGGAATCGAGGCCCCCGAGGACATCATCGAGGACCTGGACCAGGCGCTCGAGAAGAGCGGATCGTAGAACCTGGATCGTGGAACGTGGACCACGCCACTCGAGCCCACGATCCACGACGCCCCAAACGGCAGTCCCAAGGCGCCCAGCAGCAGCAGCGACTTCACAACTCGACCACCGCCTTGGCCACGCCACCGGCGTATTCGGCCACCGTCTGGAACGCGCGGTCGGCATGATCGAGGGCAAACAGGTGGGTGACCAGTTTGGCCGCCGGGATCTTGCCCGATTCGATCAACTCGATGGCCGCGTGGTCATTGCGATTGGAGCGCTTGAGGGCGTGCAGGGTGGCCTCGCGATGCATGGCGGCGTGCAGATCGACGCCGGTGATGGAATCCGACGGGATACCAATCAGCACGATGCGGCCGCCGGGACGCACGGCGCGAAGCGCGGGGTTGAGCGAATCCGGCTTGCCCGCCGCATCCAGGATCAGGTGGGCGCCGCGCCCGCCGGTCGAGTCGAGAATCGCCTGCGCCGCCGATTCGCTGCGGATGTCAACCACCGTCCCCGCGCCCAGTTCTCTCGCCAGGGCCAGCCGGTAGGGGATGCGGTCAGCGGCGATGATGTGACCCGCGCCGGCCAGGCGGGCTACGGAGACACACAGCAGGCCGATCGGCCCGGCCCCCATGACGGCGACGGTTTCCCCGGGCTCGAGCCGCGTCAGATCCAGGGCGTGCAGGATCACCGACAGCGGCTCGATCACCGTAGCCACGGCATAGCTCATATCTGCCGGGATGGGAACGGCGTTCCCCGCCGGCATGGTTGCGTACTCACGCAGCAGGCCGGGCACTTGCAAGCCGCCCATGAAGAGCATGTTCTCGCAGAGGTTGTGGCGGCCGGCCTGGCAGAACTCGCATCGCCCGCAGGAGATGGCCGGCTCCACGGCCACCCGGACGCCGGGAGCTAGATGCTCCACGCCCGCACCGATGGCGACCACCTCCCCCGCCGGCTCATGCCCCAGCACGCACGGATACATAGCCGGAAAGCCCGCGCAAGCACCCTCCAGGTAGTAGTGCATGTCGGAACCGCAAAGACCCACCGCGCGCACGCGCACGGTCACTTCACCCGGCCTCGGGTCGGGGGGATCGGGCATCGGCCGCAACTCGACCCGCTCGCGGGCTACCAGTTGTACAGACTGCATGGTTTACTCCGCTTTCTTGACCCTCTTAAATGTCTGGCCTAGGTATTCCACCGTGGCCACGTCTCCATCGGCGCCGAGATGAAACACCAACTGGTCCAGGTCCTCTTCATTGCGATCGAGCGCGGTGAACGTGTCGAAGTGAAAATACTCGAGCCTTCTCTTCCAGCCGTTCCACTGGAGCGCCAGCGAGCCGTCCTCGAGAGAGATCCGCGCCGTGCCGTAGGCCGGGTCCTCGTAAGCTCCAGTATAGGCCGCGAGATCCCGCGACGGCCTGGTCCCTTTCCGGCGCTTTGCCTCGCGCTCGGCCTGCCGCTTTTTCTGTTCCGCTTCCGTGTTCTTCACCTGTTCGGCGTAGATAGCGTTCCAGTCCTTCTGGGGCAGCCCGAGGAGCAGGTCGAGCACGCTGTTCCGCACCGCCGGCGGAAGCGACGTGGGCGAGAGGTTCGAGACGATGGCGATCCCCAGCTTCTGCTTCGGCGCCAGGGTGACATTGGTGATGAAGCCGTCAATGCCGCCGGAGTGCCAGACCAGGTGGTGGCCGCGGTAGTCCTGGATGAACCAGGCCAGGCCGTAACTCATCTGGTTGGTCTCCGTATGCTGGGCCAGTTCCTTGGCCGGCCCTTCGATGCGCATCACCATCTGCGGTGTGTGGGTCTCTTCGAGGTTCTTGGCGGACACCAGGCGTTTGCCCTGGAATGTGCCGTCGCCCAACTGGAAGCGGAGCCACTTGCTCAGGTCGGCCACGCCCGCGTTGATGGAGCTGGCCGGCCCGATGTTGTCGAGGTTGCGCCAGGGGATGCGCTCGATCTTGCTGTCTTTAGTTTTGCGGTGGGGCGTGGCGTGATCCGGCGCTTTCTCGGCGACGGTGACGCTGAAGTTGGCGCCGGCGATGCCGAGCGGGTCGAAGATGCGCTTCTGCACAAACTCCTCCCAGGTGCTCTTCGACGCCACGCCGACCGCATAGCCGGCCGTGAGAAACATGATGTTCTGGTACTGCCACGTGGAGCGGAACGACTGCGTGAGCGGAACCAGGCCGATGCGCCGGATGATCTCCTCGCGTCCCCACGGCGAGCCGTACCACAGGGCGTCGTTGCGGCTCAGACCGGTGCGGTGGGACACCAGGTCGCGCAGCGTCACGTTCCGGTCGGCAAGAGGATCAGAGAGCCGAAAAAACTCGACGTGCTTGCGCACTGGCTCGTCCCAACCCATCTTGCCCTCGTCCACCAGCATGGCCATGGCAGTCGTAGTGAAGGCCTTGCTGGTGGAGCCAATCGCGAACAATGTCTCAGGCGTGACTGGCTTCGGCTCTCCCCGCTCCCGAACCCCGAAGCCCTTCATGTAAAGCACCTCGTCGCCCCTGACGATAGCAATCGCCGCCCCAGGCACCTGCCACGCCGCCAAAGCCTCCTGCATGATCCGATCAACCGCCGCGCGGTCAAACGCCTGCGCGAACGCCGCCACCTGCAGTAGTAATACTATACAGAGCTTTCGAAGCACGCCGCCTCCTTCCGACTCCTGTCTCCTGACTCCTGAATTATAATGAGGTTACCCGCCATGAGGGGATCCTACGCTCTGGACGACAAATACACGCTGGAAGAAGGCTTCGTCTACCTGAACGGCATCCAGGCGCTGGTGCGGTTGCCGATGGACCAGGTGCGGCGAGACCGGCGCGCGGGTCTGCGCACCGGAGCGTTCATTTCCGGCTACGAGGGATCCCCGTTGGGAGGCTACGACCTGGCGTTACAGCGGGCTGGCCGCCTGCTCGAGGAGCACAACATCCATTTCGTCCCCGGCGTCAACGAGGACATCGCCGCCACCGCGGTGATGGGCAGCCAGATCCACCAGCTCTTTCCGAACCCCAGGTTCGATGGCGTAATCGGCATTTGGTACGGCAAGGGTCCGGGCGTGGACCGCACCGGCGACGTCTTCCGCCACGCAAATTTTGCGGGGACGGGGAAAAACTGCGGCGCCCTGGCCCTGGGGGGCGACGACCACCTGTCAAAAAGCTCGACCATCCCGCATCAGAGCGAGCTGTCATTTTTCAATTTCGCTTTCCCTCTATTATATCCTGGTAATACTCAAGAGATCCTGGATCTGGGCCTGGCCGGCATCGCCCTGTCGCGCTTTTCAGGGTCGTGGACGGCGATGAAGATGGTCACCAACGTCTGCGATGGGGGCGGAACGGTCGAGGTCTCCCCCGAGCGGTGGCCGCTGGCTGCGCCCGCGCTCGAGTTCGGCGGCAAGCCCTACGAGAAGGTCATGCAGGGCATGCTGATCGTCCCCTATACGCTGCTGCTCGAGCAGGAGATCCAGTACAAGAAGCTCGAGGCGGCGCGGGTGTTCGCGCGCGAGAACCGGCTGAACCGGATCACGGTTTCGCACCCCGGCGACCGGCTGGGGATCGTCACCGCCGGTAAGAGCTACTACGACCTGCGGACCGCGCTGCGCGACCTGGGCCTGGATGACGCGGGCCTGGAGCGGGCCAGCGTGCGGATTCTGAAGCTGGGCATGACCTATCCACTCGAGCCGAACATCATCGAGGAGTTCGCCCGGGGCCTCGACGAGATCCTCGTCATCGAGGAGAAGCGCAGCTTTGTCGAGATGCAGCTTCGGGACCTGCTCTACAACAGCGCCACGCGACCGGCCGTGTATGGCAAGCAGGACGAGCGCGGGAGCATCCTGGTGCCGGCGCACGGGGAGCTCGATCCCGACCCGATCGCGCGCGCAGTGGGAACCAGGATCCTGGCCCGCCGGCATCCGAGCCGCGACCGTGAGGGAGCGGTCTTCGCCTCGATAGAGAAGCGGCTGGAGCGGATCGCAGCGGCCGAAGCGCGTCCTAAAGAACCGGTGGTGGTGCGCCCGCCCAGTTTCTGCTCGGGCTGCCCCCACAACCGCTCCACGCTGGTGCCCGACGGCATGTTCGCCGGGGGCGGCATCGGCTGCCACGGCATGGCCGGAAGGCTCCAGCACATCCACCGCGGCTTTTCCTACATCACGCAGATGGGTGGCGAGGGCGCGCCGTGGATCGGCATCGCGCCGTTCACCGAAACGCCGCACCTCTTCCAGAATGTCGGCGACGGGACGTTCTTCCACTCGGCCACGCTGGCCGTCAGCGCCTGCGCGGCGGCCGGGGTCAACATCACCTTCAAGATCCTTTACAACAACGCGGTGGCCATGACCGGCGGGCAGGCGGTGGCGGGCGGCCGGCCGATCCCCGAGCTGACCCGGCAACTGGCCGCGCAGGGGCTGAAGCGCGTCGTGATCCTCACCGATGATCTGGAAAAATACCGGGACCGGACCGCGCTTGCGCCCTCGGCCGAGGTGCGCTATCGGGACGAGCTCGAAGCGGTGATGGAGGAGTTGGCGAGGACGGAGGGAGCGACAGCGCTCATCTACGACCAGCAGTGTGCCGCGGAGAAGCGGCGGCTGCGCTCGCGCGGGAAGCTGGCCCGGCCGGCGCGGCTGCTCGTCATCAACGAAGAGGTCTGCGAGGGTTGCGGCGACTGCGTGGCCAAGTCCAACTGCCTGTCCCTGCATCCAGTCGATACCGAGTACGGGCAGAAGACGCGAATCCACCAGTCCTCCTGCAATGCCGACTATTCCTGCCTGTTGGGGGATTGCCCCTCGTTTGTTTCGGTGCTGGTAGAGCCGGGAACCGGGCTCAAGAAGCGGGCGCTGCCGCCGTTGCCGGCGGTGGAGATCGCCGAGCCGGCGGCGAAGGTGGCGGCCGGCGAGGGCTACGAGATCCTGATGCCGGGCATCGGCGGAACCGGGGTGGTGACGCTGAACGCCCTGCTGGCCACGGCGGCGATGCTCGACGGCTTGCGGGTCTCGACCCTCGACCAGACGGGGCTGTCGCAGAAGGGCGGCGCGGTGGTGTCGAGCATCCTGATCGGCCGCCAGCCCGTGAACCGCGCCAACAAGAGCAGCTACGGCAGCGTCCACCTGCTGCTCGGGTGTGACCTGCTGGGAGCGGCGGCGGCCGACACCCTGAAGCGCTGCGATCCGGCGCGCACCGTGGCGGTGGTGAACTCGGCCGAGATACCCACGGGTGATACGGTGCGCAAAGGCGCGGTGCACTTTGGAGGGCCGCTCCTCGACACGATCAACCGGGCGACCCGGGGCGGCGCGAACCTTTACGTGGATGCGACGCGCCAGGCCGAGTCGCTGTTTGCGAGCCACATGGCCGCCAACATCTTCCTGCTGGGGGTCGCCTACCAGGCCGGGTACGTGCCGGTGTCGGCGGCATCGCTGGAGACGGCGATCGACCTGAACGGCGTTGCTGCGGAGCAGAACAAAGCCGCCTTCCGGTGGGGACGCAAGTATCATCACGATCCGGAAGCAGTGGAGGAAATGATCGGCGCGCCATCGGTCCCGGCGCTTCTGACCCTCGATGAGCTGATCGAGCGGCGCGTGCGGGATCTCGCCGAATACCAGGACGCCCGCTATGCCCGGCGGTACCGCGACTGCGTCGAGCAGGTCCAGCGGCGGGAGCAGCAAGTCCGGCCGGGCTCAACCGAGCTCACCGAGGCGGTGGCCCATTACCTCTACAAATTGATGGCCTATAAAGATGAGTACGAGGTAGCACGGCTGTTGACCAGGCCGGACTTCGAGCGGCGGACCCTGGACCTGTTCGAAGCGCCGCGGAGCCTGGTCTACAACCTGCATCCACCGCTGCTGCGGGCGATGGGCCTGAAAAAGAAGCTGGCCCTGGGGCCGTGGTTCCGCCCGGCGCTGCGGCTGCTCGCCGGCCTGCGCCGCCTGCGCGGCACGCCCCTCGATGTGTTCGGCCTCGCTGCCGTCCGGCGGGAGGAGCGCCGCCTGATCGGCTGGTACGAGCAGACCATCCAGGCTGTGCTGGACCGGCTCTCGGAAACAAACTTCGACGAGGCGGTCCGCATCGCCCGCGCTCCCGACGCCATCCGCGGCTACGAGCAGGTCAAGCTGCGGTCTCTGGCGACTGTGGAGCAGCAGGTGGCGGAGCTGCTGGAGCAATTTACCAGCGCCGCGCGCCACGTCGCTGCGCTACAATAGGTCCACCGGAGGAAACCATGACACTCGGACGCAGAGATTTCTTTTCTACGATGATGGGCGCCGCCGCAGCAGCACAGGTTTCCGGCCGCGCCGCTGCCACCAAGTTGAGCATGCCGGGCCTGTTCCCGGGCCGCGTGGTTTCGGTGCGCCACCCGGGCTGCTACCTGGACGGCAAATCCCAGGCCGAGCCGATCCGGGCCATGATGCGCAAGGGCATGGCCGAGTTGACCAGCGCCCCGGATTGGACCTCCGCCTGGCGCATGTTCTTCGAAAAGGGCGACGTGGTGGGCATCAAGGTCAATCCGGTCGGCCAGCCGGACGTGATCTCCTGCACCGAGGTGCTCCAGGAAATTATCGCCGGGCTGAACCAGGCCGGGGTCCCCAACAAGGACATCGTGGTCTACGACCGCTACCGGCAGCAGTTTCTGCGAGCGGGCTTCCAGAAGTGGCTGCCCGAAGGCGTCCGCGAGGACTGGGCGGCGCAGGATTACCAGCAGATGCAGCTTGGCATGGATGGGTATGATCCCGACCATTACATGGAGATGGCCCTGGCCCAGCCGGGACAGGACCCGCGCGACGCGCACGTGCGCCGCTCGTATGTGGCCCAGTTCCTTACCAAGCGCGTGAACAAGCTCGTCAACCTCCCGGTGCTCAAGCATCACCAGTCGGCAGGAGTCACCCTCGCGCTGAAGAACCTCTCCCACGGCCTGGTGAACAACGTGAATCGCAGCCATTCCAGCTCCACGCTGAACGCTTGCGGACCGTTCATTCCGGCGGTGGTGAATATCCCCGTGATCCGCGACAAGACCGTGCTGCACGTGCTCGACGGGATCCTGGGTATGTATCACGGCGGACCCGGCGGGCGCAAGGGCAAGTATGTCTTCGTGAATCACACACTGTATTTCGCGACCGACCCGGTGGCCGTGGACAAGACCGGATGGGCGGTACTCGACTCGAAGCGCCTGGAGAAGGGCATGGCCACCATCGCCCTTTCCAAGCCCGACGCCGACAGCACGTTCCTCAACTGCCAGCCCGAGCACGTGGAAATCGCAGCGGCCCTGGGCCTGGGCGTGTGGGACGAAAAGAAGATCGAGCGCAAAGAGTTCAAGCTCGCCTGAGGCTCAGTGCAGGTCGAGGTGAGACTCGATCCGTTCCAGTCTCGCCCCCACTTCCTCCAGCTTGCCGACGACGACGCTTTCCAGCCGGTTATGCTGGCTCTCCAGCCGCGTATATTGGCTCTCCAGCCTCTCGATCCGGGCAAGCGTGGCTGTCTTCAGGTCATCGATGCGGGCGAGCGTGTCCGCCCTCAAGTCATCGATCCGCTTGTTCAGGTTGGTGTTTCCCTCGCCGATCCTGGCGTTCAAATCACTGATTCTGGCATTGATGAGCAGAATGCCTGTTCCCAGGACGAGCAGCGTCACCAGGGAAGGAAGCCAAAGTTGAAGTTGGGCGTCCATAGGCGCTTTCCTTATACCATTGCGCTATGGCCTCACAATTAGCCCACGGCGCCGAACGGTATAGCAAGGACAGGCCAAAAGGCTGGGCGAGGAGCATCGCGTATTTTCTCACTTCGAGGTATCATCGTCCGAACGGAGGCAGACCATGACAACCCGGGTATGCCTGTGGACGCTGGCGGCGACGCTCGCCCTGGCGCAGCAGCCGAAGTATGCGGAGATCCTAAACAACCTGAAGTGGCGCGAGATCGGGCCCGCCAACATGGGCGGACGCGTCGACGATTTCGCCGTGGTCGAGAGCAATCCGAGCATTGTCTACGCCGGGTTAGCTTCGGCCGGCGTATGGAAAACCATCAACGGCGGCGTCACCTGGGCGCCGGTGTTCGACCACGAAGCGGTATCCACCATCGGCGACGTGACGCTGGCGCCGTCAGATCCGTCGATCGTGTGGGTTGGCAGCGGCGAGCAGAACAACCGGCAGAGTTCCTCGTGGGGCAACGGCGTCTACAAGTCGATGGACGCCGGGAAGACCTGGACC
>JACQDI010000994.1 GCA_016201195.1 Acidobacteriota bacterium
AACGTTCGGCGGGGGCGCCCTACTTCCCCTCCTGGATGGAGATCGCGGTAACGCTCACCATCGTGGCGGCGGGGTTCGTGCTGTTTAATCTGGCGGTGCGGTATCTGGCCGTGTTCCGGCCGGCCCGAGAGGCGGCTTGATGACGCGACGTGGCGCACGCACTCTTGCGTGCCGCGCCGAGACTCGTCTCGGCGCCCGTTGGTCTGCTGAAGCCTGCGAGGATCCCTCATGCGATCGCTGAGCGGCAAGCTGATCCTGTGGATGGGCGGGGCCCTGACGCTGGTGTTTCTCAGCTTAGGCATCACGCAGGTGCGCATGACCCGGCGGGCGCTCGAGGAAGACGCGGTCGGGGCCGCCGATCGGATCTCCGACGTGATCCAGCGCTCCACGCGCTACTCCATGCTGAAGAACTCCCGGGAGGACGTCTACCAGACCATCCGGGGGATCGGGGCGCAGCCGATCGTGCGCCGCATCCGCATTTTCAACAAAGCGGGCCAGATCAACTATTCGACCCAGGACGCGGAGATGCACACCTGGGTGGACCGCAAGGCGGAGGCCTGCTGGGGTTGCCACGCGGGCACCCAGCCGCTCGAGAAGCTGCCGCGGCCGGACCGCTCGCGGATCTACCGGTTGAACGGCGAGCGGGTGGTGGGCCTGATCCGGCCCATCGAGAACGAGCCGGTGTGCGCCAACGCCGCTTGCCACGCTCACCCGCCCTCCCAGCGGGTGTTGGGCGTGCTGGACGTGGTGGTGTCGCTCGAGCCCGCCGAGCAGACGCTGCGGCAGCACGGGCGCCGCATCGCCGGGCTCACCCTGGTAGGCGGGGCGCTGTTGCTGCTGTTGCTGAGTGTGCTGGTGTGGCGCTTCGTGCGCCGGCCCGTGGAGCGGCTGATCGACGGCGCCGCACAACTGGCCGGCGGCGACCTGAAGTACCGCCTGGCGCTCGACCGCGACGACGAGATCGGGAAGCTGGCCGAAGGGTTCAACCACATGGCGGCCCAGCTCGACCAGGCGCGTGACGAGGAGCGGGAGCGCACCCGGCAGCGGCTGATCCACTCCGAGAAACTGGCCTCGCTTGGCCAGATGGCCGCGGCCGTGGCCCACGAGCTGAACAACCCGTTGGCGGGCATTCTGACCTACGCGCGCCTGGCCGAAAAAAAGCTCGAGAAGGATTCGTCGCTCCGGCCGTGGCTCGAGATCATCGGCCGGGAGAGCAAGCGTTGCGGGGAGATCGTGCGCGACCTGCTGGCGTTCTCCCGGCAGAGGCCGGCGGCGATGGCCCCGGCGGCGCTCAACCAGGTCGCGGAGCGGGCGCTGGCGGTGGTGCGGCACAAGCTCGAGCTCGAACAGGTCCAGGTGGAAACCGCGCTCGCCCCCGGCCTGCCGCCGGTCGAGTGCGACGCCTCGCAGATCGAGCAGGTGCTGGTGGCCCTGCTGGTGAACGCCATGGAAGCCATGCCCGGCGGCGGGCGGTTACGCATGGAAACGCTGCTCTGCGGCGAAGAGGTAGAGATCCGCTTGGCCAATACCGGCGCCCCCATCCCCGCTGATGTGCTGCCTCACATCTTCGAGCCGTTCTTCACCACCAAGCAGGAGACGCACGGCGTGGGGTTGGGGCTGGCGGTGGCCTACGGTATTGTCCGGCGGCATGGAGGCGACATTCTGGTCGAGACCGGCCCCGAGACCGTGTTTCAGGTGCGGCTGCCGGTGAAGGCGAAGGCAACGGGAGAAGCCTATGAACGAGGAGAAGTTCTCCATTCTGGTGGTCGATGACGAGCAAGTCGTCCGCGACTCGCTGAACCACTGGTTCACCGAGGAGGGGTACCAGGTCGAGTGCGCTGAAAACGCGCAGAAGGCGCTGGAGAAGCTGGCCGGCCGGCAATATGACTTGCTCCTGCTCGATATCCGCATGCCGGGCATGGACGGCATGGAGCTGCAACGGCGCCTGAAGGAGCTGGACTCCGACACGGCGGTGATCGTCATGACCGGCTACGCGTCGGTCGACACCGCGGTGACAGCCCTGAAACAGGGCGCGTTCGACTACGTGACCAAGCCGTTTGATCCGGACGAGTTTTCGACCGTGGTGCGCAACGCGCTCGAGCAGCAGCGGCTGCGGCGCGAGAACCGAGCCCTACGCGAGGCGGTGGAGAGCGTGGAGGTTGCGACCGAGCTGGTGGGGCGCAGCGCGGCCATGCGCCGGGTCGAGGAGATGATCCGCACCGTGGCCGCCACCGATGCCACGGTGCTGATTGAGGG
>JACQDI010000995.1 GCA_016201195.1 Acidobacteriota bacterium
AGAAGCCGAAATCCGAGAAGCCGCGGATGGCCTTGATGTGCGGCGCTCCGAGCATGGCCGTCACGATCGGGTAAGTGACCTGGTCCTCCATGATGTCGGGGCTGCGGTCCCACCGCGAGTAGACGATCACCTGGGTATCGCTCAGGTCGGGGATGGCGTCGAGCGGGACGTTCTGCATCGACCACCACCCGCCCAGAACCAGGGCGGTCACGAAGACAAAGACCACGAAGCGGTTGTGGGCCGAGATTTCGATGATGCGGTTGATCATGGTCGTCTGCCTCAATGCTGATGGGACATTCCCGCCGCGGCTGACTTCAACTGGCTCTCCGAGTCGATCAGGAAGTTACCGGAGGTGACGACGCGGTCGCCGGCTTTCAGACCCTTCAGGATCTCCACCCGGTCGCCCAGCCGCTCCCCGGTTTCTACGTAGACCGGCTCGAGGCGGCCCTCGCCGTGGTCGACGAACACTGTCTTCACACGGCCAGAATCCAGTACGGCGCTGGATGGCACGGTCAGCCGCGACGCCTGAACGACCTGAAACACGACGTCGGCGAACATTTCCGGCTTCAGCAGATTCTCGGGATTATCCAGCTCCAGGCGGACTTTCAGGGTACGGGTTACCGGATCGACCTGGGGTTGGATGTAGTTCACCCACCCGCGCAAGGCTTTGCCCGGGTAGTAGGCGAGGGTGACCGTGGCCGCCTCGCCCATCTTCACCAGCGGCGCTTCGTACTCGAACAGGTCGGCCATCACCCACACTTTGCTCAGGTCAACGATGGTGTAGAGGTCCGTGTCGGGCATGATTTTCTGATTGGGGAAGGCGTTGCGCGCGGTCACGTAGCCCGCGATCGGCGAGTAGACGGTGATGTTCTTCAGCGGCTCTTTCCGGCGCGCGATCTCCTCGAACTGGGCCTCACTCAGATCCCACAGGGCAAGCCGCTTCCGGGCCGCCTCGAGCAGCGAGGCGCTGTAATCGGGCATGCCTTCGATAGCGCTGTGCTGCATGACCTCTTTGGCCCGCAGCGCCAGAAGGTACTCCTGCTGGGTGGCGAGCATCTCCGGGCTGTAGAGGGTGAACAGCGGCTGGCCCTTTTCGACCAGCTTGCCGGTGAAATCCACGAAGACCTGGTCGATCCACCCCTCGACCTTGGTGTGCACGCGAGCAATGCGGGTCTCATCGAATGCCACCTTGCCCACCGCCCGGATGGTGCGGCTGCCGGCCGTGAACTCGGCTATGCCGTATGCCACGCCGATGAGCTGTTGTTTTTCGGCTGAGATCTGTACCGTGCCCGGTGGCATCTCCGAGGCGCGCTCGTGGGCGGCGGGCGCCTGATCAGCGTATACCGGCTCCAGCTTCATGCCGCAATCGGGCGCGATGCCGGGCTTGTCGGACTTGTAGGCCGGGTGCATCCGGTCCACGTAATAAAGAGTCTTCGGGCCGGCCGGCTTGGGCCTGGCATACCAGCGCCCGTAGCCGTATCCGCCCGCCCAGGCGGCGGCCACGAGCAGCAAAACTAAGATCGTCTTCATAACGGCGCTCCTGTCAATTCCTCCAGACGCGCCAGCGCCAGTTGGAAGTTCAGCATCTCCTCGTGGTAGTTCAGCTCGTACTCCACGACGGTCATAAAGTTGGTGAGCAGCGAGAGAAAGTCCACCGCGCCGGTCTCGTAACCGGGAATGGAGGACTCAAGAGCCAGCGCCGCCTGCGGTACCACCGTCTTCGAGTACATCTCCATGAGCCGGAATGACGCCTGCGCCATCAAGTATTGGTCTTTCAGGCGAAAATGCAGCGCCTGGTTGGCCGCCTCGTAATTACGGCGGGATTCGCTCAGCTTCGCCGCCTGCTCGGCCACCGCCGGGCGCTGCTTTCGCCAGA
This sequence comes from Acidobacteriota bacterium, assembly GCA_016201195.1. GTDB lineage: Bacteria > Acidobacteriota > Terriglobia > Bryobacterales > JACQDG01 > JACQDI01. Next base: position 1,877 of record JACQDI010000995.1, read on the forward strand.
AGTAGGCCGGCAGTTTGAAGTCGACGCGGAACTGGTACATGTCGGCGAGGCGGCCCTGGTTGAAGTAGCCGCCCGAGGGCGTGTAGTCGGGGTAGTAATCTTTGCGGGCCAGGTTGACCGCCAGTTCGGCGCGCTCGATCATTTTCTGCTCCTTGCGCAGCGCCGGCGCCTTTTCGCGCGCGCGGGCATAGATCTCTTCGAGCGTTACCGCCAGCTCGCCGGGCGGTATGTCGGGCGGGCGCGCGAGCTGTGTTCCCGGCGGGCGATTCAGCAGACTCACCAGCTCGGCCTCGGCCGCACGCTTGTCGGTCTCCATCTTCACGATCCGCGTTTCGAGGATCGAAAGCTGGGTTTGGGCTTTGAGAATGTCCTGCTGTGCCGCCCTGCCTACCGAGTAGCGCGCCTCGGCGATGCGGATGAACTTGCGCAGCAGGTCGCGGTTGCGCTCCAGGATGTCGATGGCCGCGTATCCGTGATGCAGCCAGTGATAGGCCTGCGTCACGCGCGAAACCACGTTCAGCTCGAACGCGCGGTATTGCTGCAACTCGGCCTCGGCATCCTTCTCGGCCACCTCGCCGCGCAGCTTGCGCTTGCCGGGAAACGGAATCTCCTGCGACACCGAAAAGCCGGCGTTGCTGGTCGGCTCCATGCCGAGCCCGGCAACCGGGCGCGGGCTGCCATTCGAGGTATAGCCCAGCGAGAACATCGGCTCGGGCAGCGTGCTCGCCTGGGCAGGTCGCAGCCGAGCCGCTTCGAGGCGCTTCTGCGCGGCCAGAATCTCGCGGTTATTCCGAAGCGCTTCGTCGATCAGGGTCCCAAGGTCCAGGCGCTCTTGCGCCGCCATCGGGAGGCCCAGCGTTACAAATAGAAACAGGTATCGAGTCATCTCGTTCCCTCACACCACGGCTCAAACGGATCACGGGCCGCGAGGAGAGAACTAGATCAGGAAGGCGGAATTCAGGCAGAACAAATCAGGCGGGGAGTGAAGCTGCGGGCCGACTCGGGCAGCCGGGACCGGCTCCCGGCTGGGCGGAACCGCCCAAGATAGGCCCGTGGCGGGGGCGAGCGGGGCATCGAGGTGGGCTAAAAGCCCCACGTCGGCCACCACCACCACCTGCTGGGAAAGGTTAGCCGGCGTCTTGCAATGCCTGTGGGCCGGCGCGGGCGCAGGAGCGGTTTTACACTTACCCGTGGACGTGCAGCAAGTGCCGTCGGAACCGGAGGATCGCAGCAGTTGCTGGCAGGCGGCGCATTCTCCGGCCATCACCGCCCAAAGGACGACAGCACCGACCAAGCCGATCAGGATACTACGCCCCACAGCACCTCCAACATACCACAACTGACCCCGGTGGGCAATCGCCTTGCCACTCCCGGAGTATCCGGGTTCACTGCTGTCCGGCCCTAGTATCTTACAGGAGCCGCTGGGGCAACTGCCACATTTAGCGCCGCCGGGGGCGCCCACCAGCGCTTCGAAGAATTTCTTGAGTCCGAGGAGAGCTTAGCTTGCGGGGACGACCTCTCCGGGCTTTGCCGCTGGAAAGCCTTTCGAGAGCCTCCAGGTTCGCTATCACGCCGTCAATGAGACGCAAATCCTGGCACAGCAGTTGGATGAACTTCGTTAGCTTCTCGCGGTCCATGGCAGGCAATGATTCTGTGGACGAACAGCCTCACGCTGGGAGGCATGATCGCTGCCTCCCCCGGCAAGGATTTCCAATTATGTCACAGATCAATGGGCTATTTCTCAAAATTTAGCCGATATTCCCCACGGACCGCCAGCGCATAGTACTAAGGCTCTGAGCCCACTTCTAAGGCTTTGAGCCCACTCCGATAGAGTACCGAAGATACAGCGCCGGGGTACCGTGGTTCTATTGGCAAAGGGGCGCTCAACCCGGAGAATCGAAAAATGAAGGGGCTACTATGCGCACCCCTGAGGAGCTTCATGACCTTCGGGTCCGATCTTTCTTGCTGAAGCAGATCCTCGCGGATCTTACACGGCTGAGCTGGTTAAGGCCGGCCACCTACACGAAATTCTTACGCGCGGTCCAACGCGAGAGGAAGCGCATAGATCGGAAGCTGGCGGACCTTGAACGCCGGAAAGGCCGGGAGCGCAAAGGGTCTAGCCACCGGGCCCGAGCGGGAAAGAAAAGAGTCTTGAAGTTTTGTCGGTGATCCCATCGCCGAAGTGTAGTGATCCGGGTTATATTTGGAACGATCCGCTGGCAGGTTGGTGCGGGTGGCCATTCCGATCGCCACGGTGGGCAGTCTGGGGGGCGCCCGAGCGAAAGTGTTCCCACCATCCGTTTGTGAGCCCGGGGCGCGGCTTCTTCGCCCGCTCACGACACGACGCCGTCCCCATCACCAACCTCAGAATCTAGCCGCCGGTCCACCCTGACTTCAGCCGGAGGTGTTCGATGCGCACGGGACGAGTGCTTGGCCTAGCGACGGTGGTCACCCTTGTGGCCGCCGCGTGCTGGGGGTACCGGCTTCTGGCCACTCGCAGCTTCAGCGCGCGGGAAAAACCCACCGGCCTGGAGGCGATGCTCGCGCGCCACGCGCGGCGGCTGGCGACTTCGCGCGGGGTGAGGGACCTCCAGAATCCTCTGCCCCCGACACCGCTCAGCATTGCGGAAGCCCGCGACCACTTTGCCGACCAC
>JACQDI010000996.1 GCA_016201195.1 Acidobacteriota bacterium
CGATGCGGGTGGACTTGATGGCGGCGTTGAGCCTTCCGAAGCCCTCGTAGTCGTGGGGCTGGAGACACTCCTCCATCCAGTAGACCCGGTGCGGCGCCACCAGCTCGGCCATCTCGATGGTGTAGCGCTCGGTCCACGACATCCAGCAATCGAGCATGATGTCGCCGTCCGGTCCCAGGGCCTCGCGCGTGCGCTTCACCAGCTCGACGTTCTTCTTCATTCCCTCGCGGCCGTCAGCCGGCCCGTGGGGGATGGCCAGCTTCAGCCGCTTGAAGCCGAACTTCAGGTGCTGGTCGATGTCGTTGCCGGTGCAGTAAGCGGGAATGCGGCCGTTGGGCTTGGTCTCGCCGCCGAGCAGCTTGTAGACCGGCATGCCCAGCGCGTTGCCGATCAGGTCCCACAGCGCCATGTCCACGCCGCTGATGGCGTTGCACACCACGCCCATGCGGCCGTAAGACATAGTGGAGCGCCACATAATATCCCACAGCCGCTCGACGTTGAACGGGTCCTCGTTGAGGAGCAGCTTGGTGAGGTGGTTCTCGACGATCCACCCGCCGGCCGGCCCGCCGGAGCCGAGGCCCTTGACGCCCTTGTCGGTCGCAATCTCCACAGCGAAGCCACCCAGCTTCTCCGGATCCGGCTGGAACAGCGACCGCATGGCCTTGTACTCGGGGTAAATGGACATGGGGTTGGCGACCTCTACGCCACCGGTCGACCACGAGTCCGGCGTCGGGGCGTAGGAAGGCAGCGGCTTGCGCGGCCGCGTGCGGACCAGCCGCACGCCGGTGATCTTGAGCTTGCTTTTCTCGGCCTGGAAGGCCTGCGGCGCGGCGTGGGCGCGGCCTAGCAGGGCCAGCGGACTCAGTCCTAGAAAACTTCTGCGGTTCATGTCAGCCTCCCGTACGATGGATCTGGGGCGATTATAGCGGAAACGGCACGTCTGATATAGTGTGAGGCGAATGGCGAACACGGCCCCGAAGGCGACGCACCTGGTGTTTGGGGGCGAAGCTCATCAGGTTGATGCGAAGCCACTCAAACATCGGAACAGGGCCAACCAGCTAGACGGGGCGACCTGGACGCGATACTCCATTTCGGTCTGGAACGATATTCGAAAGAACTCGGCCGAGTTAGCCGCAGGCCATCCTGCCATGTTTCCCTCCATGCTGGTGGAGCGGCTGATCGACTGCTTTACCCGCCCCGAGGATTGTTACGTGCTCGATCCGTTCCTGGGTTCCGGAGCCACCCTGATTGCCGCCCAGAAGCGCGGCAAGATCGGGATCGGGTTCGAGATCTCTCCGAAGTTCATCGCTATGGCCAAGTCGGCGCTGAGGCAGGGCGGCCTCTTCGACGCCAAGCGGGAGGCGCTTATATTCCAGGACGACGCAAGGAACGTAGTGCGCCATGTGGAGCCCAACTCGGTGGACTTCTGCGTGACCTCTCCACCGTACTGGGACATACTGAACCAGAAGAGAACGGCCGACTCCAAGCCGATCCGCGACTACGGTGACGAAACGAATGACCTCGGCAAAATCACCAGTTACGAGAGCTTCCTCGAGGAGCTGGCCGCGGTTTTTTCCGCGGTTCTGCGCGTGATGAAGCCGGGGAAGTACTGTGTCGTGAATGTCATGGATCTGCGGAAGAAGGCTCGTTTTTATCCATTCCACAGCGATTTGGCCGCTCGTTTGACGGCCGCCGGCTGGATACTGGACGACATCATAGTGTGGGATCGCCGCCAGGAATACAACAATCTGAGGCCCCTCGGGTTTCCTGCTGTTTTTCGGGTCAATAAAGTCCACGAATACCTGTTGATATTTCAGAAACCGCGGTGAGGGTGCAGAGCATTAAGCCGTCAAGCTCTGAGGAAGATCTTCCTCTTATACATCCACAGCAGGATCAGCCACTCGACGAGAAGAACAACGGCGGCGGAGAACAGGGCGCCGAACGCGCCCAGGTGCGCAGCGATGCCTTTGGTGAAAATGCCGGCGATTCGCGAAATGGGAACCAGCGTCGTTCCGATGTAAATGGCAATCGCGTTCATCCCAATCACGACGAAGGGGAAGGCCCATTTCCGCCAGCCCCGAACATCGATGATCCAATAGAAGAGCAGGAACAAGAGACACGCCCATCCGGCCGAGAGGATCCCGTAAGAGGTGGTCCAGAGTTTCATGATGACCGGGACCCAGGGACTGATCGCCAGCCCCAGTATGGCACCGCCGAGCCCCATCAGGCCGATGATTCGGGCCTTGCTTGCAGCGGACCGCTGGCTCATCAGAAGCTGGCCGATCAGCAGCCCGAGGATGGTGGTGGCGATCGTGGGGATGGTGCTGAGCACAGTGCCCCAACCCTCCGGGTGGCTTCTGCCGAGAACCAGGATGTCCACGGCGGTCACCAGGTTGGCGTTTCTGAGGTAGCTGCCGGCCGGAATTCCCGGCGCCGGAACGAGCGCCAGCAGCAGCGCATATGCGAAGAGAATGAGACCGCCGGTCGCCGCCTGCACCTTCGCCGGCCGGCCCGCCAGAAACATCGCCGCCAGATAAGCGA
>JACQDI010000997.1 GCA_016201195.1 Acidobacteriota bacterium
AACGCCACCGGCAGCGTCTCGTTGGCCATGCGGATGGCCAGATAGGTCGTTCCCCACAACACGCACACCGCCGCCAGCGCGCTGTAGGACTTGATGGGTTGCGATGTCACGAATGGGTGATTCTACCGTATCCGGCGGCTACCACTCCCGCAACGGGCGCAGTTTTGGCGCCTCTCCCGGAGACGCGGAAAGCACCACGGCGATGGTAGTCTCCGCCACCGGAGCCTTCAGCCGCACGATCAGCCGGCGCCCCGTGTCCCCCGGCAGCACTTCGAAGCGCGCCCCATCGGGGGATAGAATCGTGGCTTCCATACGCGCCGTCCCACGCCTCAGGTGAGCCTGGCGGCCGTCGATCTCGACCTCGGCAGCGGTCATCATCGTCCATCGCACCTGGGCCGGAGCCTTCAGGCTGATCTCATCCTGGATCAGCAGCTGCTTGCCGTCGACCAGCGCCACCCCGCGCTCGAGTCGGGTCGCCCCGTAAGCCGCGGCCAGGTCGGTCACCGCGAACCCGAACTCAGGCCGGTCGCCGAATTTCACGATCGGCGCGGCGGCCCGCGGATCCTGGTTTTCACCGTCGAGGGTCAGCGTGTTGTGCGACTCCGTGCGCAGCCGGAAGTAGGTCCAGCGCTGCTTGCCGAAGTAGCCCGGCAGGTTGTAGTCGTCCGGGCCGAGGTCCTCGGCCCAGCGCACCCCACCCGCGTCGAGCACAAAGCTTCCCAGATCCAGATGGCTGTGGTTGGCCTTGTTGTCGCCGCCCTTGAACCCCACGAAGACAGCGTTAGGATCCTCCCACGCGCTGCGAAAGAACGCTGTGTCGATGCCTTGGAACAGCGCGTGCAGCGGCAGCCGCGATTCGCGCGGGCCCTTTTGCCGGGGATCATACCACAGCAGGTCGAGCGGATCCGCGCGGCCCATGGTCTGCCGCTCGTGCCAAGCGTAAAGCGGCTGCCCGAATTTCCGCGCCAGCCAGAACATCTCGGCGGCGTTTCCCGCGCCGGAATGCGCGTCGGCGTAGTTGAACGTTTCCCCTGCGGGCCCGGTGAAGTAGACGCGGAACAGCCCGGCCTTCTCAAATCCCGGCAGTTGCGCGAGCCCGAAGTCGCGTCCCAGGGCGGTCTCCAGGGCGGCCAGAAAGTAGACGTTGTACCGCGTGGCATAGTGCCAGTATCCGGGTCCTTCCTTCCAGCCTCCATCGGGCGCGTATTCGGCCATCGCCAGCCGGATCGACTGGAGCGCGTTCTTCAGAATCTCGCCCGCCAACTCCGGCTGAGCGTCCGCCACCGCCAGCGCGCCGATCGTGATGCCGCCGTTGCACACCTGGTTCCAGTTGTGGCGCGCGGTAGGCCAGCCCTTGCCCGAGTGGTACACGACGAGCGCCGGCTGGAGGCCCTTCTCGACCAGCGCCTCCCGCAGCCGCGCCCGTTCCGCCTCGTTGAGCGCGTCGTAGAACCAGTCGTAGCCGATGGCGAAGGCGTGGGACATTTCGGCCGTATCCAGGAAGTGCTACGGGTTCCAATCAGGAAAAGCGGCGGCGGCAAACAGCTCTTTTTTGACCCGCTCCAAATACCGGCGGTCCGGATCGAGGCGATAGAGCAGGGCGAGCGTGTAGACGCGGTCCAGGCAGCGCCGGCTCTCAGCCAACAGCCGCGGCCCGATCTTCACGTACTCGACCGGCGGCGCGACAAGCAGCCGCTCCGCTTCCTGTCGGAGCTTGCCGTGCAGTTCCGCAGCGGTAGAATCGGCCTGGATCAGCTTCCGAACGCGGATGATGTCGTTGTCCAGAGCCACCAGCCGCGGGTGGGATTGTCGCAGCGTGTCCAAAGGAGCATCGGCGGCCATGACCAGCGCCACCGACACGCAGCAAAGCGCGAGGGTCCGCATGCCCCCAGTCTACTCCCATTCGAGCGCGCTATTATGAATAGGTGCCCGGCCCCTACGACCGGCTGTTCAAGACTCTCGCCGAGGACGATCCACGAGGGCTGCTCCACCTGTTCGGCAGCCTGCCTCTGGAAGCCGAAGCCGAGATCCAGGTGATCGATCGGGAGCTGAACCTGCCCACTCTCTCCGTGGACCATGTCTATCGTGTCCGGACCGGACAGAGGGAGTGGCTGGCTCATTACGAGGTGCAAACCCACTACGAAGCCGATGTTCCCGAGCGCCTTGCCTGGTACGGCCAATCGCTCGCCCTCAAGTTCAAGATCCCCATCGAGACGGTTCTGATCCTGCTGGTCGAGCGCCACACTCCCAAGACCGTGCCCACTGGTTATGACCTGGATCTTGGTTCGATTCAAGTCCGGCTTCGATATAGGGTCGTGCGACTTTGGGAGATCGACCCGGGAGCCATCCTCGAGGCGGGACGTCCCAGCCTGTTGCCCTGGGTCACCTTGACCCGTTCGTCCCAACAGGATCTGGAACAAGCCGCCAGGCAGATCGCCTCCCGACACGACCCCAAGCTGGCTGCCGAGTTCGTGGTTCTCGGCGGTTTGCGCTATGATAAGAATGACCTGGCCGCGATGCTGGGTAAGGTGGGCGCCATGCTGACCGAGAAGATGATCGAAGAATCCAGCTTCTACCAGATGATTCTGGAGAAAGGCATCGAGAAAGGCATCGAGAAAGGCAGAGAGCAAGGCTTGCAAGTGGGCCGTCTCGAGGTAGCCCGGCGAAACGTGCGCCGCATCCTGGTTCTGCGCTTTCCTGAGATCGGAGACTGGCCGAAACTGGATTCCATCACCGAACTTGGACGGCTGGAAGCCTTGCTCGAATCACTCGTCACCGCCAAGGATCACGACGACGCCCGCGCCGCCCTGGAGCGCGGTTAAGGCTTCTCCACCGCCGCTGACACCGCGTTCGACACCACCTTCAGCAGCCGCCCGTTATCTTGATCCAGCGGGCGTGTCGTCAGGATCACGCATAGCAACTGCCTTTCCGGATCGGCCCAGGCCACCGTTCCGGTCGCCCCGCAATGGCCGAACGTCCGCGGAGAGACCAGGTCGCCGAAGTACGCCCACACCTTTGATCCCGCGAGGCCCCACCCCAGGCCCCACGGCGCCTGGACCGCTTCGTTCTGATCGCGCGTCATGGCGGCCACCGTGGCCGGGCTGAACACCCGCACGCCGTTGTACGTCCCGCCATTGAGAAAGGTCTGAAGCAGGATCGCCAGATCCCCGGTGGTCGAGTGCATGCCGCCCCAGGGATGCCCCATGTCGCGCCAATAGGGGCTGTTCGCCCCGAAACTTCGCAGATCCTCTTGGTTGGCCTTCGGACCACTTTGGCACCAGGCCGTTTCCTCGATCTTCCACGGGCCCATGCCGAGTGCGCTGTGCTTCATCGCCAGCCGATCGAAGATCTCGCGCTTCTCGAAGTCGCGCAGGCGCATGTCGCTCACCCGCTCCACGATCTCCCCGGCCAGCAGCACGCCCATGCTCTGGTATTGGAAGCCCGTGCGCGGCGCGTAGAGCAGCGGTGTGGTGAAGGTGTGCTTGACGAACTCGCTGAGCGGGGCGTGCGCCCGCCGCAGTTCGATGTTTTCCGGCAGCATGTCCGGCAACCCGGAGGTGTGGCTGAGCAGGTCCCGCACCCGCACCTTGGCCCGGTCCTGACCGTTGAATTCCGGCAGGTAATGCGACACCGCCTCCTCGAGTGAAACCCGCCCCCGCTCGACCAGCAGCATCATCGCGCAGGCCGTCACCGGCTTGGTGATGGAGGCCAGCAGGAAGATAGTATCAGGACTGACAGTGGGATCCCCGGCGGACGGGTTCAGACGCCCGAAGCCCTTGTGCAGGACGACCTTCTCCCGGCGCGCCACAATCATGGACGCGGCGAGGACCCGCCCTTGTTCGACCTCGCTCGAGAGCAACGCCGCCGCGCTCTCCAATCGCGCCGCCGACATCCCCACCGCTTCGGGCTTTGCCGGGCGCAACTGCGCTGCCGCCATCCCCGCCATCAGCAATGCGACCGCTGCGCCCCTCATCCCTTCCGCGCTCTTTCCGAGGCGGGCCTGAGGATCTCCTTCAGCCGCTGGGCGATGATCTTTTCCTCGCCGGGCTTGAGCGTGTTCGATGCGATCGAGATCAGCCGCGCCGGCTCGCCCTTGGGCTGCCTCTCTTTGATCGGTGCAGGCTCATCGGGCGACACCATTTCACGCAACTGCCCGCCGATCACCTCGATCTGCGGCTCGCCCTTGCGCAGCGCCTCCACCAACTGCTGCCTGGTAAGCCCGAACGCCTTCTCGTCCCACCGCACCGCCGCGTGAGGCACTTCGTTGCCCAGTTTCCGGTAGTACATCTCGGCCTCCACGCCGGGAATCGCGCCCACCACCTTGACGATGTGGTCCATCCGCGTCTCCCAGAGCTTGCAATCGGCCCGGTAGTCCCGCTTCGAGCTCCACTCCACCGCCGCCAGCGCGCCGATGATCTCCTCCTTGCCGACCTTCATCGGGCGGCAGATGGAACCCTCGTAGGGCGAGCCGTTTCGCAGCGCGGCCTCAATCAGTGGTTTGCGCCCGAACAGGATCCCGCTGCACTGCGGCCCGAACAGCCCCTTGCCGCCGCTCACGCAGAACAGGTCGGGCCCGAGCGACGCCAGGTACTTGATGCGCTCGAATGGCGGGCTCATGGCCGCTCCGTCCAGCATGAACGGAACGCTCCGGCGCTTGCAGATGGCGATGGCGTCGGGCAACTTGACCGGTCCTGTATCACCGTATTCATACTCCATCATCGCCGTGTTGTCGTGGATGGCCCGCTCCAGTTCGGCCAGGCTCGACACCACCACCAGCTTCGCCCCCGTCAGCGCGATACCGCGGTCCCACATGTTGCGGTGGGTGATGATCACCTCGTTCTTCATGCCCTCGGTGTCGGGCAGGCGGGCGATCTTCTCCGGATCGGCGCCGGCGATGCATCCGGCGGTGGCCTGGGCGATGCACGCCGCTGACCCGCTGCACACCATGGCCGCCTCCACGCCGGCGAACTTCGCCAGCCGCGCTCCCACCGCCTTTTGCAGCTCCACAATCTCCACGAAGTGCTCGGAGGCCCGCTCCATGGCCCGGCGCACCTCCGGCGGCATCAGCGTGCCCGAGTAAAACGTGGCCACGCCTCGCCCGTTGATCAGCGTGCGCACGCCCAGCTCGGCGTAAATGCTCTCCGTGGACGGGTTGGTCTTGTTCGCCGCGCGGGCCGCAAGGCCGGTCGCAACCGGGGTCGCCGCTGTCCCTTGCAAGAACAGCCGACGGGTCCATCTTTTTTTCGCTTTCATGATGTGGCGCCTCCGTAGGTGCGATTATACACCTGCTATAATCCCAGGCGGGAGCTTTTGATGCGACGCTTTCGGATCGGCAGTCTCTTGTTGGTGGGGATCTCCATCCTGCTGGTGAGCCTGCCCGCACCCTCGCAGCGCGGCGGCGAATACACCCGGCCGCTGCGTCCCGTGGTGCGGGGCAGCCGCGGCGCGGTAGCCGGCGGCACCTCGCTGGGAACCGAGGCGGGGATGCGCCTGTTCCACGCCGGAGGCAACGCCGTCGACGCCGGGGTGGCGGCCATGTTCGCCGGCGCGGTGGTCGAATACTCCCACTTCGGCTGGGGCGGCGAAGCACCCATCCTGATCCGAACCCGCGACGGACACGTCTATTCCATCGCCGGCGTGGGGACGGCGCCCAAGCTCGCCACCGCCGATTTCTTCCGCAACCGCCGGTCGAAGCCCGACGAGCAGTTGAGCGTTCGCGGCCCCAATGAGCGCGAGGGGCCGATTCCTTCTTCGGGCCTGTTGCCCGCACTGGTCCCCGGCATGGTCGATGCCGGCCTGGTGGCCCTGGAGCACTTCGGCACGAAAACGTTTGCGGAGGTGGCGCAGCCGGCCATCGAGCTGGCCGACGGAGCGCCTATTGATGAGATGCGGTCGGGCTCGATCGCCCGCTCGGCCGGCTTTTTCCAGAGGTGGCCCACCTCGCAGCGCGTGTTTCTGCCCCGCGGCCAGCCACCGCGCCCCGGCGAGATTTTCCGCCAGCCGGATCTGGCCCGCACCCTGCGTGCTATGGCCGCCGCTGAAAAGGCGGCCAAGGGCGGCCGCGCGGCCGGCATCGAGGCCGTGCGCAACTACTTCTACCGCGGCGACGTGGCGCGCAAGATCGGGACTTTTTGCGAGCAAAACGGCGGCTTGCTGCGCTACGAGGACATGGCCGCCTTCCGCCTCGAGCCCGAGGAGCCTCTGAAAACGACCTTCCACGGGTACGAGGTCTACAAAAACGGCTTCTGGACCCAGGGCGCGGTTTTCCTCCAGACTCTGAACCTGCTCGAAAAATACGACCTGGCGCAGATGCGGTTCAACTCGGCCGATTACCTGCACACCCTGGTCGAGGCGCTGAAGCTGGCTTACGCCGACCGCGACAGCTACTACGGCGATCCCAAGTTCGTGGCCCCGCCCGAGGAGCTACTCAGCAAGACCTACGCTGCGCGACGGGCCCGGCTCATCGACCCGGCCGCGGCCTCGCCCGATTTCCGGCCCGGCGAGATCGCCTTGCGCCCGGCGGTGCACCCCTCCGCCTATCCCGGCCCCAAGACGAACCTCAGCGACGTGCTCGCCCAGCGCGACACCACCTGCGTCAACGCCCTGGACAAGGACGGGGTGATTTTCTCCTCGACCCCGTCGGGCGCCTGGCTGCCCTCGGTGATCGCCGGGGACACGGGCATCGCGCTGACCCAGCGCGGCCAGAGCTTCCTGGTCCTCAAGGGTCATCCCAACGTGATCGAGCCGGGCAAGCGCCCGCGCATCACGCTGTCGCCGACGCTGGTGACCCGCAGCGGCCAGCCCTACATGGCGCTCTCCACGCCCGGCGGCGACAACCAGGACCAGAGCCTGCTCCAGATCCTGCTGGACGTGATCGACTTCGGGATGAACGTGCAGGTGGCGGTGGAAGCGCCGCGCTTCCAGACCCGGCACCTGGTCTCCAGCTTCGACGCCCACGCTATGTATCCCAACAGCCTACTCCTCGACGAGCGCATCCCGGAGGCAGCCTACCGGGACCTGGCCGCGCGCGGGCACAAGGTGGAACGCCGCCCGCCGGCGCAGAACGGCGCCGCCCCCACTGCCATCCGCTTCCTCGTCGACACCGGCGTGATCGAAGCGGGGGCCGACCCATACGGGATGCGCTACGCGGATGCGTGGTAGGGGTGGGCGCAGAGAAACCACTTTGAAATTCAATAAGGAGACGATGGGGTCACTTCGGAGGGTAGGGCGTTTTTCATTCCCAATCCTCGCCCAGGGGCTTGGGAGCGCCCATTTCACACTAGAAGATGATACGATTCATATCCCAGCGGCCGTTCAGAAAATGCACGGGTTCACCGGGGGATGAATGAGCCCGCCACAGGCCATCGCGCACTACCGGATCACCGCCAAGCTGGGCGAAGGCGGCATGGGCGAGGTCTACCGCGCCACCGACACCAAGCTGGGCCGCGAGGTCGCGATCAAAGTACTGCCCGAGAGTTTTGCGCAAGATGCTGACCGCATGGCCCGCTTCAGCCGGGAAGCCCAAGTGCTGGCGGCCCTGAATCATCCCAATATCGCCCAGATTTACGGAGTGGAAGAGCGCGCGCTGATACTGGAGCTGGTGGAGGGTGAGACGCTCCACGGCCCGTTGCCCGTCGAAACAGCGCTGAACTACGGCCGGCAGATCGGCGACGCTTTGGAGGCCGCGCACGAGAAGGGCATCATCCATCGGGATCTGAAACCTCCCAACATCAAGGTCACGCCGCAGGGCGTGGTGAAGGTACTCGACTTCGGCCTGGCGGCAGTGACGCAGGCCTCCGCGGGCGCCGGTGATCCTGCCACTGCGCCGACGCTCTCCGTCTCCCCGACCCGCTCCGGCATGATCCTGGGCACGGCGGCCTATATGAGTCCGGAGCAGGCGCGCGGCAAGACGGTAGACAAGCGCGCCGACATCTGGGCGTTCGGCGTGGTGCTGTGCGAGATGCTGACTGGCGAGCAGCTTTTCCAGCGCGAGACGATCTCCGACACCTTGGTGGCGGTGCTGAAGGAAGAGCCGGACTTGAGGCGAGTGCCAGCCAAGGTGCGGCGCCTGCTCGAATCCTGTTTGCAGAAGGACGCGAAGCAGCGGCTGCAGGCGATCGGCGATTGGCGGCTGTTGCTGGACGAGGCGCCGGAACGAGTGCCGGAGCCGAAGAGCAGAGCGCCCTGGGTAGTAGCAGCGGTCGCGATGCTCCTGGCGGTCCTGGTGGCGTTGGGCTGGTGGCGGACCTGGCAGCCGGCGCCACCCGCGCATCCGGTGACGCGATGGACGGTGGAACTTCCGCAATTCGAACGGACACCATTCGCGCTGTCGCGGGATGGATCGCGGCTGGCGTACGGCGGAAGTTCGGGGCAGATTTATGTGCGCTCGATGGATCAGCTCGAAGCCAAGCCCCTCTCCGGCACCAACGGCGCGTGGGCGTCGCCTTTCTTTTCACCGGACGGGCGATGGATCGGCTACTTTGCGCAACACAAACTGAAGAAGGTCCCCGTGACCGGCGGCGCTTCTATCACCCTATGTGACTGGCCCGATACCGCGCCCCCCCAGGGCACGTGGGGCCCTGACGACAGCATCGTCTTTAGCGGAGGCCCGCAAGCTGGACTTTCGCGGATCGCCGCGTCCGGGGGAGAGGTCCAGGTGCTCATCACCCCCGATCGGAAGAAGAACGAATCCATGTTTTACGATCCGCATTACTTGCCCGGCGGCAAGGCCGTTCTGTTCTCGATCAACGAACCCGGCGGCTACGCGGCCGTGCTTGACCTGAAGACCGGCCAGAAGAGGATCCTCGAGCAGGACGCCTATGGCCCGCGGTTTGTGCCTGGCGGCTACCTGGTTTTCATGCGCGAGGCGACGCTGTTCGCAGTACCGTTCGATGTGGAGCGACTGCAGACGCGGGGCACCCCGGTGCCCGTCCTGGAGGGCATCTACAGCCCAAACTCCGCCTTCCCGGCGCTGGCCTTCTCCGACACGGGAACGCTGGTGTACGTTCCCGGCGGCAAGCAGCAGTTCAATGAAACGCTGGTGTGGGTGGACCGAAAGGGGAAGGAGCAGCCCCTGGCGACGCCGCCTGGCAGCTATCAGTCTGTGCGAATCTCGCCGGACGGTGGACGGGTAGCCTTCGCGCTCAGCGGGCCAGCGTCCGCCGATGTTTATGTCCACGATCTGGAGCGCGGTACGCTCGGCCGGCTCACCTTCGAATCCGCAAATTCATTTCCTGTCTGGACGCCGGACGGGAAGCGCGTGGCATTCGCATCCAACGGACCTGGAAAACGGGGGCTCTTCTGGACGCCGTCCGACGGCAGCGGCAAGCCGGAGCAAATCCTGGCGAGCGATGATCCGGTCCGGCCGGCGTGCTGGACACCGGATGGCAAGGCGCTCATCCTGGCCAAGCCTGGCGCCGTGAAAGGATACGGTCTCTGGATTGTGCCGGTGGCGGGCGGCACGGGAGCCGAGGGCAAGCCGCGGCCGCTGCTCGAAAGCCAGTTCCACATATTCGACCCGCGCTTGTCGCCCGACGGGCGCTGGCTGGCGTACCGGAGCGAAGAATCCGGCAGACGCGAGGTATATGTGCAGCCGTTCCCGGGACTCCAAGGGAAATGGCAAATCTCGACCGGCGGCGGCCGAATGCCGGTCTGGGCGCAGAGCGGGCGGGAATTGTATTATCTCTCGCCGGACGGGACGCTGATGGCCGTAGAGGTGGAAACCGGAGCGCGCTTCCGCGCAGGGACACCCAGGGCGCTGTTCCAGGGACGCTATGCGGGGTCTTCTTACGACGTGGCGCCGGACGGGAAGCGGTTTCTGATGATCAAGCAGCCGGCGCCGGAGTCCGGCACGAGCGGGCAGGTGGTAGTGGTGACGGAGTGGTTCGATGAGCTGCTGCGGCTCGTGTCCACGGGAAGCAAATGATGGGACCCGCGGTAGCTGGCGCCGACCAGTTGTGTGGCCGGCCAGATGTCGGCGTCGAGGAAGTTGGGGCCGCGCCTCAACCACGGCACCTGGCCGCCTAGCCGGCAAACCGCAGAAGTGGCTCACCAAGTTCAACTCCCGAGATGGGGCTGCGGGGGGTATCAGTCCTTACGAATTTATATATGTCATTAGTACTCTTGATCCTCACTGGCCGCTTGACAACTCGGGGCCGTGGGCACGGCCGCCCGCCGGCGGCTACGGCGGGTCTGTCAAGGGTCGGAAAGGATCAACGCATCCTGGCGGATGCGCAGGCCGCCGGTCGCGGCCTCGAAGCCGTCCGGGGTGATGCGGAGTTCCGCGGCGCCATCGAGGCCCGGTTCCCGTAGGGTCGCGGCCCAGCGGCCGTACTTTTTGTGGTATTCCTTCTGCGCATAGTAGATCCGGTGCAGCAGCTCGCGCGCCGGGGCTGTCGGGTCGGGGCGAAACCCACTGCCATCCGCTTCCTCGCCGACACCGGCGTGATCGAAGCGGGGGCGGACCCGTACGGGATGCGGTACGCGGATGCGTGGTAGGGGTGGGCGCAGAGAAACCACGTGGAGATTCAATCAAAGGAGACGATGGGGTCACTTCGGAGGGTAGGGCGTT